>JAYWDF010000222.1:0-6678 GCA_043779985.1 Akkermansiaceae bacterium
GCTGAAATTCCCACTCATCACGGGTTTTTACCGCGATTTGTTACGTTCGGAATGAAAAAAATACTGGAATGTTCTATCAAACTGGTATATTAATCCTCCGAATCCTACTAAAACACTATGAAATCGAAAAAGAACTTAACTCGCTTCACCTACGAAACCGCTGCGTTTGAAGGTTGGCGTCTCTGCATCAGCAGGGCCGGCTCCATGTTCACGCGTTACTTCCCTGACAAGAAGCTGGGTGGTGAAAAGAAGGCTCTCGCAGCTGCAGAGAAGACTCTGGCCGAGCTCAAACTTCTCATCGAAGGCTCGAAGCGCGTGAATGGTAAGTTGACCGCGACGACGATCAAGAAAGCTGAAAAGCTTCTTGCCGATGCGGTGTGATGACCGAAGTCTTGACTGATGAATCGGTTTTCGATCGGCGGGTGCACAACGGACCCGTGCGATGGATGCAATAAGAGACCCCGGGAAAGCCCCGGGGTTGGATGTTTTAGTTTCCAGCCAGTCTGATGGTTTAAGCCGGTGGGAAAGTTGATTGGAAAGTTGAACACGGGCATCCTTTTACCGAATCGTCGGCTGACGGATCGCCAAGGGTGTTCGTGCTTCTGAGGTCTATCCAAGCGGTCGGACCTCGCACCAGCCAGCGGACCAGGTAACCCGGAGTCGGACTTGATAAAGTGCGCTCAGGTGCGAGGAGGTGATGACTTCCTGTTTCCGGCCGTCGGCGATGACTTTTCCGTCCTTCAGCAGAACGACCCGATCGATCTCCGGCGGAATTTCGCCGGGGTGGTGGGTGACTAGGACAAGATCGCGGCCGTGGGTGAGGAGACCCCTCAGCATGGCGGTGAGTTGGATGGCGGCGGCAAAGTCGAGCGCGGTCGAGGGCTCGTCGAGGACGAGGACTTGGGGTTGGTGGGCGAGTGCCCGCGCGATCAGAATCCGCCGTTGCTCGCCGGAGGACAGGGTGCCGAACTCCCGATTGGCGAGTTCCGCCACGCTCATGAGGTTCATGGATGATCGTGCTTGCTGCTCCTCGGCTTTGGAAAAACGCATGTCGCCTGTCCGGCCGTACGCGCCGCGAAGGGAGGAAAGGACCGCGTCCCGGGCGAGCTCTAGGGGGTGAAATCGGGCGACTTCCTCCGGCATGACCACCCCGATACGGTGGCGGATTTCTTCCAGCGACCATCGGTCTTCGCCGAACAGTCGGCAGCAGCCTGCGGAATTCGCCTCCGGCCGGACCTCTCCGGTGAGCAGTTTCAAGAACGAACTCTTGCCCGCCCCGTTGGGCCCGAGGATGGCCACACTCTCGCCGTGGACGAGGACGAGAGAAAAGTTGTGCAAGGCGAGAGTTTCGCCACGCCAGACACGGGCATTCGAGATTTCGAAAAAGGGCGTCACCACGAGCCGATCAAGGCGCGGTTGCGAGGCGCGGGCGAGCAGATTCGTTATTCGGCGCTGGAGCCGCCGCCTGATTTGCAGTCACTGAATGGTTCGTTGAGATTGGTGGTAAGTCGGCATCGAAGTTGCTAAAGAGGAATCAACCCTTATGTCGATCCACGTCGCCCTTCACCATCGCACCAGTTACCAATATGAGCGGCCGGTTGAGCATGGCGCTCACGTCGTGCGGCTGAGGCCGGCGCCTCATTGCCGGTCCAATATCCTGTCCTACAGCCTGAAAGTCGGGCCGATGGAGAATTTCATTAACTGGCAGCAGGACCCGCAGGCGAACTACCTTGCGCGTCTGATGTTCCCTGAGCCGATGGCCCGGCTGGACATTGAGGTGGATCTGGTGGTCGAAATGTCAGTGCAGAACCCGTTCGATTTCTTCCTGGAGCCGGCGGCGGAGACTTATCCATTTGCCTACGACGGCGAACAGGCGCGCGAGTTGGCTCCATTTCTCGCGGTGCAAGAACCGGGGAGTTTACTGGCCGATCTGGTGTCGAAGTTCCGTGGCAAAACGGGCCGGACCATCGATGTGCTGGTGGAAATGAACGCCCATTTGCAACATGCCATTGATTACAAAATCCGGATGGAGCCGGGGGTGCAGTCGCCGGAAGAGACGCTGGAAAAGGCCTCTGGCTCTTGCCGGGACTCCGCCTGGCTGCTGGTCACGCTGCTGCGGCATCTGGGCTTGGCGAGCCGATTTGTCTCGGGCTACTTGATCCAGTTGAAGCCGGATGTGAAATCGCTCGACGGGCCGGTGGGTTCGGAAATCGATTTCACCGATCTGCATGCATGGACCGAAGTTTATTTGCCGGGTGCCGGTTGGATCGGCTTCGACCCGACCTCCGGCCTGTTGGCGGGAGAAGGGCATATTCCCTTGGCCTGTTCTCCGGATCCGTCGAGCGCGGCCCCCGTCACCGGTGGCGTCGAACCGTGCGAATCGGACATGGAGCACGAAATGACGGTGACGCGGATTTATGAATCGCCGCGCACGACGCTGCCGTATCGCGACGAGCAATGGCAGGAGATTTTAAAAACCGGTCGCAAGATCGATGAAGACTTGGAGGCAATGGACGTGCGCCTGACCATGGGCGGTGAGCCGACGTTTATTTCGATGGATGATTTCGACGGCGATGAGTGGAACAACTCGGCTGTGGGGCCCACCAAGCGCACCTTGTCCGGCAAGTTGATCAAGCGGCTGCGGGCGAAATTCGCGCCGGGCGGGTTGTTGTTTTATGGCCAGGGGAAATGGTATCCGGGCGAGATTTTGCCGCGTTGGTCGCTGGCTTGTTATTGGCGCAAGGACGGGCAGCCAATCTGGGATGATCCTTCGCTGATCGCCGATGAGTCTCATGACTACAAGCACGACGTCACGCATGCGAAGCGCTTCGGTATCACGCTCGCTGGCGCTCTCGGTGCGGACCCGAAGTGGATGATGCCTGCCTATGAGGATGCGTTATACTACATGTGGCGGGAGCGGCGCTTGCCGGACAACGTGGACCCGTTGAAGACGAATTTGAAGGACAAGATCGAGCGGGATCGATTCACCCGCTTGTTCGAGCAAGGCATCGATGAAGTCGTGGGTTACGCGATTCCGTTGGAGCGACGGGTTACGAAACAAGGGCCGCGCTGGACCAGCGGTCCTTGGTTCCTGCGAGACGAGACGCTCTATCTGCTGCCGGGTGACTCGCCAATGGGCTATCGGCTGCCCTTGGATTCGCTGCCCTGGGTGAAGGAGTCCGAATACCCGTGGCATGTCCCGCAGGATCCGACGCGGACGGTGCCCGGGCTTCCTCCGGTGCCTGGAAATATGTTGGCCTATCAACGGCGTGAACTGGACAAGGCCACCGCGCGCTTAGATCGCGAGGGTGAAGACTCGGCCGCGCACCGCCCGTGGGAACGCAAGCCTGCCGGGCAAGAGTCCGCCGGGTGGATCACCCGCAGCGCGCTCTGCATCGAACCGCGCGACGGGCGCTTGCACATTTTCCTGCCACCGGTGGACGAGACCGAGGATTTCCTCGACTTGGTGGCGACCATCGAGCGGACCGCGGAAACCTTGGGGATGCCGGTGATTCTTGAGGGCACCGCGCCGAGTTACGATTCGCGAATCAGCGTGGTCAAGGTGACACCGGATCCTGGCGTGATCGAGGTGAACCTCCAGCCGTCGGCGAGCTGGGACGAGCTGGTTAGGAATACCTCGGTTCTCTACGAGGAGGCGCACTTGTGCCGTCTCGCCACGGAGAAATTCATGATCGACGGTCGCCATTGTGGCACGGGCGGTGGCAATCACATCATCATCGGCGGGGAGACTCCGTCCGATAGCCCGCTGCTGCGGCGTCCGGATCTGCTGCGGAGCATGATCACCTTTTGGAACCACCATCCGTCACTGAGCTACTTGTTTTCAGGCTTGTTTGTGGGGCCTACGTCTCAGGCCCCGCGCATCGACGAGGCGCGGAATGACTCGGTCCACGAGCTGGAAGTCGCGTTCCGATCGCTCGAAGGCCAAGGCACTCCCTCGCCTTGGCACGTGGACCGGGCGTTCCGGAATCTGCTCATCGATCCCACGGGCAACACCCACCGCGCGGAGTTCTGCATCGACAAGCTTTACAGCCCGGACAGTGCCACAGGTCGGCTCGGTCTGTTGGAAATGCGGAATTTCGAAATGCCGCCGCACTATCAGATGAGTCTGGCGCAGCACCTGGTCTTGCGGGCATTGGTCTCGCGGTTCTGGCGTGAGCCTTACACCAAGCCGCTGGTGCGGTGGGACAGCGAGATTCACGACCGGTGGATGCTGCCGCATTTCATCTGGCAGGATTTCTGCGATGTGCTGGGCGACTTGCGCGAGCAAGGATACTGGATCGAGGAGGACTGGTTCGCGCCGCACCTAGAGTTTCGCTTTCCGCGGATCGGCGAGTTTTCGAAAAAGGGCGTGGAGGTGGAGCTGCGCCACGCCATCGAGCCGTGGCACGTGCTCGGCGAGGAGGGGGCTGCCGGCGGTGCGGTGCGCTATGTGGATAGCTCGGTGGAACGAATGCAGGTTTTCGTCCGCGGAATGACGGGTGAGCGGCATTCGATTACTTGCAACGGGATCCGGGTGCCGCTGTGCCCGACCGGGACCCATGGGGAATTTGTCGCCGGGGTTCGTTACCGAGCCTGGCAACCGCCGAATTGCCTGCATCCGACGATCCCGGCGCACACGCCGCTGGTGTTTGATTTGGTAGATTTCTGGAACGAGCGGTCGATGGGTGGCTGCACGTATTATTCTTCCCATCCAGGGGGGCGAAGCCACGACAGTTTTCCGGTGAATTCCTACGAAGCGGAGTCGCGCCGACTGGCCCGATTTTTCGCCCACGGCCACACGGGAGCGAAAATGCAGGCCCGGGAGGCGCCAATCAGCCCGGATTTCCCCTTCACGCTGGACTTGCGGATGATCCCATAGAGCCTGTAGCGATCGTCTGAGCACGGTCCCCTGATTCATGGCTGATAGTTTCCGCACCCAGTATCAAGCATCGTCGCCGCAGCCTGTCGCTGGGGCGGCGGGTCCGGTCTGGCATGAAATGAATGACGCGCGCGGACAGGTCCGCCCGCATTGGCAGGGCTTGGGGGTGAAAATCCAGCGCTGGAGTTCCGAGGAGCGCAATGGAATCGCCAACTCCGCCGCGCGAATGATCGCGGATTTGGGAACGACGTTCAATGTTTACAGTGATGTGGGTGGGGCGGGGCAGCCCTATGAGCTCGACCCCGTGCCCTTGCTGATTCCTCCGGCGGACTGGGCTCATGTCGCGGCAGGTCTGGCGCAACGGATGCGCTTGATTGACACCGTGCTGGCTGATCTTTACGGGCCGCAGGAACTGCTGCGTGAAGGCTTGATTCCTCCGGATCTGGTCCATGCCAGCCCGGCGTTTCTCCCATATGCCCGCGGTGTCCAACCGGTCGGAGGGCGCTTTGTGGTGACGACGGGTTGTGATCTGGTTCGCTCGACCCTCGGTCAATGGACGGTGATCCGCGACCACACCAGTGCGCCCGCTGGCTTGGGGCAGGTGTTAGAGAATCGTAATGTGACCTCGAGCCTTCTGTCAGACCAGTTTGAAGCCTTGCGGGTCGCCCGGCTCGGTGCGTTTTTCGATCTCGAACGCAGCACACTGCAATCCTTGCTGCCGCGCCGCGGTGAGATGCCGAATGTGGTCTTCCTTACTTCTGGATTCCGGCATCCTTCGTATTTCGAGCATGCCTACAAGGCGAGGCTGTTGGGCTTTCCGCTGGTCGAATCCGCCGATCTAACGGTCCGTGAGCGGCGCTTGTTTTTGAAGACCCTCGCCGGCCTGCGCCGCATCGACGGGGTCGCCAGCCGGATCGACGAGGATCGCCTCGACCCGCTGGAGCACTGGGTCCGCGGCGGCGGGGGAGTGCCGGGAATCGTGGAAGCGTGGCGGACGGGTAATGTGGCGCTGGCGAATGCACCGGGTGCGGGATTTGCCTCGACTCCCGCGCTGATGCCGTTCCTTCCTGGAATTTGCCGCAAGTGGTTCGGCGAGGAAATCAAGCTGCCCTTCGTGGAGACTTGGTGGCTGAGCCAAGCGGACGTGCGCCGACGCGTGCTTGACCAACTCCACCGCTACGTGCTGCTCTCCGCCTTCAACCGCGACGGACATTTGCCGATCCGTTGCTCCACGCTCTCACCCTCCGCGCGCAAGCAGTGGGTGGCGACGATCGAGGAGCGGCCGTATGATTTTGTCGCGCAGTTGGAAGTGACGCCAAGCGAGGCGCCGTCGCTCGAAGTGCGCGGGATCCGCCAGCGACCGATTGTCTGGCGGGCCTTCGCCGTCAACGCGGTGGGCGGCCCCGTCGTGCTGCCCGGTGGCCTTGCGCGAGTGGGGAAAAACGGCCAAGCACCGCAATTGTGGCCGGGTCATGCTGGCTTTACCAAGGACGTCTGGATCACGGATCAGGCGGCGGATTTCATGATGAAAACCGAGGCGCGAAGTCCGCGGCCTTTGAAAGACCGCCACCCCTCGGCGCTCGAAGTCCCGAGCCGGATCGCCGAGCAGCTTTTCTGGGTCGGTCGCTATGCGGAGCGCATCGAGCTCGCCACACGTCTGCTGCGAGTGACTTTGCGTAACCTCAGTGGCGAGGCCGGTCCGCTCCAACAGGAGCAACTCGCAGCCTGCCTGACCTTGATCCGAGGCACCCAGCTGGTGCCTAAGGAGGTGATCATCCACCCGGCGCAGACCCTCAAAA
>JAYWDF010000223.1:0-6674 GCA_043779985.1 Akkermansiaceae bacterium
GCTGGAGACACACAGGCGATCACGTTTCCCTGCTTCAAGTGAGCGGCTCGCAAAGGGTCCGTGACTAACAATCCGATGCTTGCTCCACGCAAAGCCAGTTTCAGAAACGCCAGCCAACTGCCGGGGCCGCTCCCGCGGCCGGTCAGAATCCAGTTCTCCTCCAACCAGTTCCGCATTCCGACCAGCGGACTGATCCAGCCACAACTGTCTTGGTTCAGGACCAGAAAGATTCCGGCCTCGCGGATCGCAGTCGCAACCTTGCGGAATTTGGGCCGTCCCCAAGCGTAGAGCACGACGCCGTCCAATTTCAAACTTCGCCACCACTCAGGGGATTCGAGGTTTAGGTAATCCGTTCGGATCAGATCCGGCTCATCGTCCGGCTTCCGTTCACCCGGCATCACCGCGCGCGATTCGCAGCCGATCATTTGAAACCCCCGGCTCAACAATCCGCTGTCCCGCGCGAAAAAATCCGCGCCGCCACCGAAGGCGACCGGGGTGCAGGTGTAGATGCGCATGGCTTGTAGTGGCGATCACCGGTCGCCGCGTGATTCTCTTAAATCCTCTTTCGTCACGGCGACCAGTGATCGCCGCTACTTCGTAAAGATCACATTGCAATTCGCCCCATAGCGCAGCAGCTTCGGGAACTTGCGGAACAGCCATGAATCCAATCGATGGACGGCGTTTGATAGAAATCCGAAACGGTCCGAAACTGCTTTCATCGGGTATCCCAGAAAATTGAACATTTGCACTTCGCAACTGGAAAATCCTTCCGCCATCCTTGCAAACTGTGACAGATAGAGATTGCTCTCATCGCCAAGTTCGTGCCGCGCCATCCGCACGGCACGGATCGCGGCAACCAGTAGATTGTGGCCCATGGGTTCGAAGATGAACACGAAGCGTCCGCCGGGCTTGAGGACCCGCAATACTTGTCGGCTCAAGCCTTCGATGTCATGAGCCAGGTGGTGCAGCGCGGCTTGTCCCCAGACGAGATCGAACGAAGATTCCTGATAGGATGACAAGTCGAAGGCGTCTCCCGCCACATAGGACAGCCCGGGGAGTTGCTTCAGGCGCTCGTCGATCTCGGGCCCGGACGCGGCATATAGATCGAGGCCGATTACTTCAGCTTCGGGGTAGGCCTCTGCAAGTCCCGCCGCCAATTTACCAAATCCGCCGCAGATCTCCAACGCGCGCTTGCCGCTCAGGTTGATCCGGCACAATTCGCTGTAGCCCGCTAGAAATAGAGGGCGGTCTGAGGGTGGGAATCCGCCTATGGCTGGTAGCATTGACTCTGCGGCGGGATGGGCTGGAGAGTCAGGGTGAGTCAGGTTGATGGCCATATGGATCAGCTATCTAGAATGGGAATAACCGATGGGCAACCTTAAGATTGGCTGTTTATTGCATTGGTAAGAGTCACCGCTTGGGAAATTATGATTGCGTCGTTCTCAAAGCGTACCTGCGTCGGTTTGGCTTGTTCTGCGAGGAATGCTTCGATCCGTCCTATTGTCGGATACGCGGGATGGGTTCCAAACAGGCGGGCATCGTCGATGACAATCCGGAACAGTCCGTTGGTTTTGGAAAAAATGGCGGTGAGTTCCTCGATTATCGGACATTCCTTGTCGCCCATACCGGTTACCCCGCCTGAATAGTGCCCGTCCAAATAGAAAAGGCATGGACCGTCGATCTCCGCGCAAATGCCGGGGAGCAACGCGGCCGAATCACCCTCACGAACCGTAATAGTAGGGTGATTCTGGAACCTCCTCCGAGCCAGCTCCGCCAAGAGCGGCTCTACTTCGATGGTGAGACTCCGCAAAAATTGCTGCCGGAAACTCCAAGTCGTGTCGCCGAGAAAGGTTCCGGTTTCGATAAAAGTTTCAGCCCCAATGGCTCGCGCTTCGGTCAGAAGCATCGCCCGCCGGACAAAATAGGGAACCGGGGCACCCCATCCGTCCTTCCGCCAAACTCGTGACGAATGATACAAATGCCTGAGTTCACTCAAGCGGCTGACGAAAGGGCAAAGGGACAGTAGGCGGTTTCTCCACGGCAGGATGCGTAAGTTGGTCATTTTGAGGGGAATCAAGGGATGCTGGATTCTAGTCGGCCGATGGCTGTTCGCCGCTGCCTTCTAAATGGTGATGAAAGGACTGCCGCGCCACCAAGCAGTGTGAATCCGAGTGCGACTCCAGAAACCGTAAAACCCAGACGGCGCATCGGTGGCTCATAGCGCATCTTTACAAGGGGAGGGCCACTATCACCCACGTTCCCCAAGTCCAAGAGCATGCTGGCGTCTGGCGCACGCTGAACCGCTTGCCATTGGGCGGTCGGGGCATTTGAGATTTTGTATTCCCAGCCGGGAGCTGCGTTCTCTGCGATGCGAATCCATCGCAATCCCGGTGTGAGCTCGATCTCGCGGGTGTTTTCTTTCCGTGTTCGCTCGACCAACGCAACCGGATGAGAAGAAGGCGAAAGTCCAAAGAACGAGTCCTTTTCGCGGTCGCTTCGGAACCCTGCATATCGAGGGATCGGCGTGGGATTCTCGAACAGTTCCATCGACGGGCTTTTCCAAATCATCATCCAATCGCTGCCCACGGCAGGATTACCTGGATAGGTGATCAGGTGGGTGACTCCCAGCCGGCCCAGCACTTTCGAGTCGTGAGTCGTGTTGTTAACCAGTAGCATGCCGTTCGGCATGATGCTGTCATATCCATGGATGGTCGCGATTCCATAAGGGCTCAAGGTGTTCGGGATGAATGGTGTCACCGCCATGTGTGACCCGGACTCCTCGATCATGGTTGCGATTCTTCCGTCCCCGACATTCTCCCGGAGCGCCTTGACCTCGCGGGTCATCGGATAGAGGGGGCTCCGACCGGGATCGACGAAGGTGACCCAGCGTGCGCCGAAAACAGACACTTCGCAAATTACCGCGAGCGCGACCATCCACGCCCCGCGGCGCTTCCACCGGGGGCCAGCACTGGCGGTGAGTCTCAATCCTGCCAAGGCGATCAGGAACAAGCCCAGGGGGATCAGTTGTTGGGGGCTCCAGATGAAGAGATCGTCCATGAACTTGTCCGCCCGGCCCTGCATCCATTGCCTGAAATAGCCAAACGAGCTACCAGCCGACGGGTCCACGATCTTCCCCTGGAGGAACGCCTGCACCGTCGCCGCCTTCAACCGCATGACGACGCTCAATCCGAACCACACCAGGATCGCAAGTCCGCTGACGGTCGCGGTGATCTGAAAAACCCGCTTTTTGGTCGCATCCGAGGCGGTCTCCATGAAGTGAGCGAAGGCCAGGATGCCGCCCAAGATGAAAAGCAGGTAAAGTCTTTGGTAGAGAACTCTTACGAGGGGACTCAAGGGAAGCAGCAGCCCTGTTCCGATGAGAATCCTGGCCACCACCGGCGTCGGCTTGCGGAATAACGCAAGGAAAGCGATCAAGACCGGCAGCGAGCCGAAGTAGGCGACATAGAAAAGCTCGCTCTTGAAAACCTTGAGCAGGTCCACGGTTTCGCAGCGGCCCAGCACCGACGGGAAAATCTGCAGTGGATAGGCAGCTAGATTGAACAGTGGCTGTAGGATTCCCCGGGGATAGACTCCCATTTCAGCGGCTCCGTTCATTCCCATGTGCAAGCCCAAGCGCGAGCTAACCACAAATGCATCCGCGCAGGGCAGCAGCATCATGGCCGCCATCGCGATACCCAGTAATCCCCAGAGTCCATAGCGGCCGATCAGCCGACTTTGTCCTGGCAAGGAGCGGCCGGTTCCAATGGCCTCCTCTCCCCACATTGCCATCACCGCGAGAACCACAAACGCGCAGTGTTGCAGCGTGCCGCCGAGAAAGGCGAGCGCGATGAAAATGGGAACAAAAGCCCAGAATGATCGGTTTCCCCTCCGATACCCGTCGATGGACCACAAAACCCAAGGCACCCAACAGAACGCACCCAAAGTCCACCGGTGATAGATCCAAACGACGAACTGCGAATTCGCGGCATAGGCAAGCGCTCCGCAACACGCCCACAGACCGCCGATGGCGCGGCCTCTCAGAAACAACAGCATGCCGGCGGCCGCCAGCATGACCTGGCCCATCAGCCCGAGATGCCAAGCGGTCCAAAAGCTGAACCAGCGGTGGAGTTGCATGGTCCAGTCATAATAGAGCGCCATCGTGTTGGCGTATTGTGCGGTGCCTCCATACGTCAGGCTGCTCCAACCGAGCCAGCCCTCTTTGGCGTAGCTTTCCGCGGCCACCATCCGGTAAACCAAGTATTGGTCCACGGCGTCCGAAACGATATGGTTCTTGACCGATACTTGTTCACTGGTGCCGCGCCATGGCTCCATCATCTCGTTGAGAATATCCAGGGGCGCCAGGTTGCGTCCGCCGATCCACCATGGCGAGAACCACAGGAGGACCACCGCGAGGCAGGCGAGCAGGGGGAGGAATGATTTTGGATGTTGAATTTTCAATTTTGGATTGAAGAGGTTTGAACCGCGAATGAACCCGGTAGGGCTGACCCTCCGCGGTCCGCCCACTTGTCCGCCCGCATGGGCGGTGCGAACGCGAGGTGCTTGAGAAGAGAAAGTAAAGCGCGGAGCATTCACTTTCCTCTCTCAAGCTCACCCTCGGGGCAGTCACGGCCAACCGCGGAGGATCAGCCCTACCTTGAAGAAGCCGTCGCGAAACATTCACTTTTCTCTCTCACGCTGACCCTCGGGGCCGTCACGGCCGACCACGGAGGGATCGGCCCTATCGAGATTCAGCCCTCTCTTTGGTAGGGCCAATCTGCCGGATTGGTGACCAGTCCCGCTCGCACGGGATTCATGCGGATGTATTTCGCTTTTTCCTGTGCCGATTCCCACCCACGGACCCCATGATCAAAGAAATCGCGCTGCCATCGGATGCGGTGTCGACTGGCCATCCACGACTTAAGCGCGGTGACCACCTGGACCATCGGCTTGGCCCCGGGAAAACCGAGCAGGGCATGAAAATGGTCCGGCATGGCCAGGGCGAGGCGGCAAGCCAGCTCCCCCGAAGATTCCTTCAGGGCAATTGCTTTGTCGATGGCTTGCCAGATTCCGGCATTCGCGAGCTGATTGCAGCCTCGCGGCACACAGCAGATCGTGATGAAATAGACCTCGCCCTCGGGGTTCTCCGAATTCAGCGGCCCGCTGTCGTGAGGAAGATGTTTTCGTCCGATGATGTCCATTGTGGAAATCGGTAAGGCGCGACCCTCCGCGGTCCGCCCACTTGTCCGCCCGCATGGCGGTGCGCATGCGAGGTGCTTGAGAAGAGAAAGAAAAGCGCGGAGCATTCGCTATTCTCTATCAAACTCATCCTCGGGGGTAGTCACGGCCGACCACGGAGGGATCGGCCCTACCCGTGAATGGATTCAGCAGCCGGCGCAGGGCAAGCAGCAACGTTTGATGCAACATCACCGATACCTCCACATCGCCCACAGCGCCTTCAATCCATCCTGCCAATTGATCTTCTTTCCCTCGCTGAGCTTCCGCGGGTGATAGGAAACCGGGACTTCCCGAATGTGGAAACCCTTGCGGAGGACCTTCATCGTGATTTCAGGCTCCCACGCGAAATCATCGGATTCGATGTGGATTCCTGTCAGAGCATCGCGATGGAAGCACTTATAACAGGTCGGCTCGTCCGTCAGCTTCGAGCCGGTCAGGAAATTGGTCCACTTGGTGATGGCGACACCGCCCAGATAGGCAAGCACGTAGGAATGCGGGTGCTTGCCCGTGATCAGTCCGCAAATGCCGGACCTGCCCAGAGCTTTCTCACGAAGGATGCGCGATCCGTAAACCACCTTCGCCTCACCGCTCAGGATCGGCGCGACCACGTCGTTGATGTCGTCCGGGTCATATTCCAGATCGGCGTCCTGGATAATGAGGATGTCGCCTTTGGCCGCTTCGAATCCGGTCCGCACGGCGGCTCCCTTGCCGCGGTTCCGATCATGAGCCAGCAACCGGATGCCCGACTCGGGATGCGACTCCACAAACCGCCAGATCACCGCATGGGTGCCATCGGAGGAACCGTCGTCGATCACGATGATTTCCTTTTCCATGCGGTCGTGGAGCTTTAGATCGAGGACCTTCCGAAGAAGTTCACCAACAAGTTTGTCCTCGTTGTAGACCGGTATAATGATAGAAAGAAGCATTAGATCAAAGAAAATACGTGTCGGCTCCGGTGCGGGCTGCCGAGCTTCTCACCACATGGTGGAAAGACTGCACATCGGGTGAAAGAAATAAAGCGAGGCGCATTTGCCCGATAGTCAACTCGCTCTGCCGAGCAATCCTTTAAGGGCTGACGATGCTCCAATGGCTCAATCTCTTCTCCTCGATTGGCGCATGGATGCTTCCGAACCATTGGCTCGGCATGAGGACCTGCTGCTCAGCCTTCTTCCCGAGCCAGGCAGCCCACCAGGAATAAGAGCTGTTTGCGATGATATGGTGGCGGGCCAGACTCATGAGATGGAGATCAACGAGGGGGGATTGATTTGCCCGGTGAGCCACGTGCTCGATGTCCGGGCCGGGCAGATTTGCGGCAGCCCAACCGGGCTCGTCCGAAAATACAAAGAAACGTGCTTTGGGATTGGAAGTGCGCATCTGCTCCATCGCGCTACGATAGTAATTCACGCCACAAAGATCGAGATTGGGATTGCCTGCATAAT
>JAYWDF010000224.1:0-2237 GCA_043779985.1 Akkermansiaceae bacterium
GCTGGAGTGGTTATGTGTGCCCGGATTGCCGGTTCGTTTTTCGCGTGCCGCGGGATCATGACGGTCATGGAATCGTGTGTCCAAGCTGTCGCCGGATGATGCGCATCCCGACGGCAGCGGACACGCCGCCGCCGTTGATGGTGCCGGTTCGGCGCTTGGTGGCGGAGGGAGACCCGTCCACGGTGGAGACCGGGGGCGTGAAAAAACGCCGCCGCGGGAAGAGGGCGGCGACTGCCGAGAGCCACTCGTGGGAGCAGGGTCCGAGATCATCGCGCTCTGGCAGAACTGAGAAGCGGCAGATGCTGGGGATGTTGATCGGGGGGGGGGCGTTGTTCGCGCTGATCGTCGCCGGGGTGATTTTTCTGATGAATGGGGGGCGGCCGCAGGTGGTAGAGCCGGCCGCTAAGGCAGCGGCGGTGGTGACCGCCGTGGGCAGGCCGGTGGAGGCCGCGGTTCGCTCGGCGTTTGAGCGCGATCAGGTGGCGGTGCTCGCCGAGCTGGAGACGCTGGCGCGGAAATTCATGGAGGCGGATACGGTGGAGGCGCTGGTGCCGATGGTCCGGCATCCGGCGCTGACCGAGGCGCGGCTGCGGGGTTTCTATCCGGGAGGGAAATTCCAGGCACCGGGCTTGTCACAGTTCAACACGGGTGGCGGGCTGGTGATCACCGGGAAAGTCGCCACGATTGAGGTTCTCACGCGCGATCATGAGGCGCGGTCGCTGGCCTTCGCGGATACGCCGCAAGGGGTGAGGGTGGATTGGGAAAGCTGGGTGGGCTGGTCGGACATCTCGTGGCAGGAGTTTCTTGCGTCGAAGCCGGTGAGCAGCCATGTATTCCGCGTGACTCTAACTGCAGTCGACTATTACAATTTCGGATTTGCGGAGGAAGCCAAGTGGCAGTCCTACCGCCTGGAATCGCCGGATCACGAGCATGCAATTTTCGGCTATGCGGAGCGGGACTCCGTGTTGAACGCGCGGCTGCGCCCTGATGCGGAGACCAAGAGTGTCGCCTTGATGTTAGCCTTGAAATTTCCACCGGGTGCCACTTCCAGCAGCCAGGTGGTGATCGAGAGCCAGGTGGCAGCGGGCTGGGTGGAAGATGAATCGCAGCCATGATCGTCACGACTTACGAGAAAGCTCAGGAACTCAATCTGGATCCACTGGTCTATGGCACCTTCGCCGAGATCGGGGCCGGTCAGGAAACGGCCAATCATTTCTTCCGGGCCTCCGGGACGGCGGGGCTGGTGGCGAAGACGATCTCGGCTTACGACATGACGATGAGCGATGCCATTTACGGGCAGGCGGATCGCTATGTCTCTGCAACGCGCCTGGGGGCGATGCTGGATCACGAGTATTCGATCCTGCTAGAGCGGCTGGGTCCGAAGCGCGGCAAGGACACCACCTTCTTTTCGTTTTGCAATACGGTGCGCGCGCGGGGTTGGAATGACCAAGGTGAGTGTCACGGCTGGCTGGGGATTCGATTTCAAATGAATCCGGGTGATCCGCCGTCGGATATTATTCTGCATGTGAGGTTGCTGGATACCCGCTCGATCGACCAGATGGAGGCACTGGGTGCTATCGGCGTGAATTTGATCCACTCGGCATTCCGGCATCGGGGG
Organism: Akkermansiaceae bacterium; assembly: GCA_043779985.1. Taxonomy (GTDB): domain Bacteria; phylum Verrucomicrobiota; class Verrucomicrobiia; order Verrucomicrobiales; family Akkermansiaceae; genus Luteolibacter. The sequence continues at coordinate 1,619 of JAYWDF010000224.1, forward strand.
CATTTGAGGAAGTTCGTGGAGTCGTTGGTGGACAATCTCGCAGCCGGCCGGGTGGAAGTGGATTTGTTAAAATTCACCGGACACGATTACGGATTTTTCGACAACCGGCTGTGCGCCCTGCAACTGGTGGAAAGCGGGTTGACGGAGGCGACGATGTTCCTGCCAAGTGGCGAGGTGGTGCAGCCCGCGGAGGCTCTCTATCGACATCCGGTGCTTCTGCTGCGGGGCAGCTTCGACCCGGTAATGAATGTGCACCTCAAGATGTTGGAGCAGGCGCGCAGCGGATTTGTGAGTGCGCTGAGCGAGGAGGACCGGATCTCGGCCATCGAGTTGTGTGAAATCTCGGTGCATAATCTCCTGCGCGGGCGGGCGGTGGATCCCGTGGATTTCCTGGACCGGGCGGATGCGCTGCAAGCCCTCGGGAAAACCGTGTTGCTGTCGCGCTGTGCGGAGTTCCACCGGATCGCGGCATTTCTCAACCGCTATACAAGCAAACCGATCGGGATCATCCTGAGCATTGGGTTGCTGAACGAGCTGTTCAAATCAAAGTGGTCGGACAATCTGGCAGGAGGCTTGCTGGAGTCATTCGGGCGCTTGTTCAAGCAAGGGGTGACGCTGC
>JAYWDF010000225.1:0-2237 GCA_043779985.1 Akkermansiaceae bacterium
CTGGACCGTTTTTGTTGGACTCGCCGTCTTTGGTGGGGTGGTTTGGCTGATCCAACGCGATCACACGGCCGCTCCGGCCCCGACGTCAGTCACTACAGCGAGCGCCAAGCCCCCTACAATCAAGAGGTGGCTTTCAGGTCCACAGTCAGCCGGGGAGATCCAGAGCACGGGTGAAGCCCGCCCATGCGACCGCACGGTCCTGACCTACCTCGATCTTTCCCGCGTGCCGACGCAAGGTGAACTCATCGCCGCCGGAAATCTTGGCGAGCCTTTAACGCCAACCCGTCCGGCTGAACCCGCTGACATCGCTGATCCAGCAAAGCGGGCACGCATGGAAGAGAACAATTTCGCCTTCGGAACGGCCATCCAGGCATGGAACCAGCACCGCTACCCGGCCGCATTCGCGCTTTTCGAGCAACATATGAAGGATTCTCCTGACAGCCCGTGGGCGGCTGAAGCTTGGCTCCACCTCGGTTGTTTTTGCCAATACAACGGCAGATTGGTGGAGGCTGCCGAGGCGTTCGACGGCATCCTTTCCACCGTCGAGCCAAAGTCGGAGATGTATCACAAGGCCAAGCTGCGGCGTTCGATCCTTCACCTCGACCAAGGCAATCTGGAGGCGTCGCTCCTAGGTTTCACCGAAATGAAACGGGATGATCTGGAACCCCGGCACCAGAGCTACGCCTCGTATTGGATTCGTGAAATCGCCCTGCTCAAGAAAAACGAAACTGCGCTTCGCGACTGCGGCCAGAAGGCGCTTGCCCGCGTGGAGGAAATTTTCGGAGCCCTCGATGAGGCGGGAAAACTCCGGGAAACGGTGTCGCCCGGCCCGCACGGCTTCACCGCCGGAGAGTTGCATGCGACGGCGCTGTTGCATGGCCTTGATTCCCGACCGGTGCGGGCGGACACGGCGCTTGACGATTTGCCAGTGCCTTTTGTCGCTCACTATCAGGATCGTCACTTTGTCACCGTGGAGCAGGTCTCAGGCGAAGATGTTAAACTTTACGATTCGCGGGTGGGCGAAGCCACGATGCCACGCAAGGCGTTCTTGAAACAGTGGTCAGGCTTCGCCCTGATCTTCAGCCCGCCCAATGCGACAGCCGCCATTTATCCCGCAGTAAATCTCGACGTCATTGTCGGTGGATGTTGCGGCCATCCCCGCAGTCCCTCGGACCTCGGCGATGACAGCTGCGATAAGCACTGCGGCATGCCCGGGTGGAGCGTGAATCCGGTGAACTTCAACTTCCGCGTGAGCGATACTCCGATGTGGTGGACTCCGCCGGTGGGACCACCTGTTTCGATGTCCCTGCTCTTCAATAGCCTCGATTCCCTCAATAACTACGAGTCCTTTGGTGAGAAGTGGTCCTTTGAATACGCTTCCTACCTGCTCATCACTCCGGGAAACCAGGTACAGGTGAAGGACGGAGACGGACGCCTTGAAACCTTCGGTGCCGGGAGTGCTGCGGGCGTCTATCCGGTCACCCACACGCCGCCCGCGGGAGACTTCCGTGAATTGACGGAAGTCGCCGATCATGTTTTCACGCTGATTCATCGGGATGGCACGATTTATCATTATGGGATTCCCGCCGCCATGACAGGGACATCTTCCGTCCCTCTGCTTTTGTCCGTCGAGGATCGGCACGGCAACACCGTGAGCGTCACTCACAACGCGCAGGGAGCCATCACCGCGATCAGCCACTCGATGTTGCCCGCGCTCGCCCAGCCCGGCGGCGTCGCGGCGGTGGAACGAAAATGGGCATTCACCTACGGCACGATCAACGGACACAGCCGGGCAATCCGTATCGACGACCCCTTCCTCCGAAGCACTATTTTCGGCTATGATAGCGATGGGAATCTCAGAACACAGACCGATATGGGAGGCATCTCTTACAGCTATGATTACACCACCAAGCTGTCACAGGACGCGATCAGCACGAATTACTACCAAACCACTTTTGCTGCCGCCTCTAACGAGCTGTTCATCAGTGCGATTCATACTCCGAAAGGGACGACCCACATTCTGACTGAACCATCAGACGGACTCGACAATTTCAGCCTTACCCCGGAACAAACTGCACAAGGCTATAGCCCCGCCTATCCTCCGATAGGTTCGCCCCAAATGTGGACCAACTACCGCATCCGGATTACCAATCCGGAAAATAAGACCGAGGAATATTACTTCAATGGATATATCACCTATACCTACCATCGTGACCCGATTCAGCTCAACGGGCCTT
>JAYWDF010000226.1:0-6633 GCA_043779985.1 Akkermansiaceae bacterium
CACGCTCAATAACGACATCACCGGCCAGGTCATCTTAGGCGTCACCTTCAGTGCGGTCGCACCCGCCTACACGCTCAATGGCAATGCCGTTACCACCACGGCCAGCACCACGACCCTGACGAACAGCAGTTCCGCCCTGCAAACGATCAATCTCCCGCTCAATCTCGCCGCAAGTCTCACCATCGCCGGTGGCGCGGATGTCACCCTCGGTGGCGCAATCAGCCAAGCCGGCACCGTTGGGAGTCGTTCGATCACCAATAACCTCACCGCCGGGAACCTGACCTTAGGCGGCGCCATCAACATGTCGGACGGCACCGCACGCACCTGGACCTTCGCGGGTAGCAGCGGCGGCAGCACTCGTGTCACCGGCGGTCTCCAAGACGGCGGCTCGGCGAGTCCGTTGAACATCAGCCCCACCAATACCGCAGGCACCGTGGTGCTATCCGGGGCCAATACTTACACCGGCCTCACCACCGTGAATGCAGGCAAGCTCTCGCTCGATTTCTCCGCCGCCGCAGTCTCGTCTGACATCATCAGCCCCACCCCTTCCCTCACTCTGGCCGGTGGCACGCTCAGCATCACCGGTAAATCCGGCGCGACCAACATGCAGAACATCGCTGGCACGACCTCCTTCACCACCAACAAATCGAGTGCCATCCGCGTCGTGCAAAACGGTGCTACCAGCGTGAGCTTAGCACTCGCGGTGATCAGTCGCAGCAGTGGCTCGTCCTTGGAATTCACCTTGCCCACCACTGGCGCGATCACCACGACGACCACCACCAGTCTCGGCACCAATAAAGTGATCGCTGCCAGCAGCGTCGCCTACGCCACCGTCGATGGCACGACCTGGGCCACCAACACGCTCGTCTCCGGGTTCCAAACCATCGGTGCGCTCACCGCCTACCAAACCGATCTTTTTGCCGCCGCCTTGGATTCCGACATCACGGTCGATGATGCGCCTGCGGTTTTCACCGTCAACACGCTGCGCTTCAACACCGCCGGCAAAGCCCTTACGTTGAGCAACGCCGGCACCAGCACCGTCACCTCCGGCGGCATCTTGGTCACAGCCGCAGGTGCGGGTTCGTCCATCATCTCCGGCGGCGATCCGGCGGGCCTGAGAGGAGCCAGTGCCAAGGAAATCGTGCTAATCAACCACGCCATCGGCGCGGGCTTCACCATCAGCGCACCGATTCTCGACAATACGGTTTCCTTGCTGACCATCTCGGGCAACGGCATCACCACCTTGAGCGGGGTCAATACCTACACCGGCAGGACCACCCTCACCGGTGGCGGCACGGTCATTCTGGGCAACAAAAACGCCTTCGGCAGCGGCGCCGGCACGGTCCTCTGGGTGGGTGGTGGCGGAGCCACTATCGGCACCGGCGCGTCCACCACGCTTCAAGCCGGCACCAACCTAAGCGGGGCTAACAAATTACCCAATGCCGTTACCCTCTCCGGCACGGGGATTACCAACGGCACAAACAACCTCGAAATCGGTGGAGCCTTTACCGGAAACTCCGGCGGCAGCCGCACTCTGATGAACAACATCACCGGCGGCGGCAAGCTCACCCTCTCGGGTCCGGTCTATTTGTCGGATTCGGCAGCCGCCGGACGCACCCTAACGGTCGCCGGCACCGGCGACACTCTCATCTCCGGCGTCGTCGCCAACTTCAATGGCGCTGGCGGAGCGGTGAACCTCACCGTGAATGCCACCGGCAGCCTTAGCCTCACCAATGCCAATACCTACAACGGCATTACCACCCTGACCCAAGGCAAATTAAATGTGAATCACGCCAACGCCTTGGGTGCCGGAACGCTTGTGATTAACGGAGGATCGCTCGATAACACGACCAATGTCCCCGTCATCAATCTAGGCAACAATCCGGTCACCTGGTCGGGCACCCCGCCAGCGGGCTTTGTCTTCGGGACTGCCTCAAGCACCTCGCTAAACAACCTCGACCTCGGCACCGGCGTGGTCGATGGCACCTCCAGTCGCTCAATGAGCTTTGCCGGCACCGGCACGACGCTGACCATGGGTCCGCTCAATAGCACGTCGATCACCGCCACCCGGACCTTTACCTTTGATGGCACGGGAAACACCATGAGCCTGAGAGGATTTACCATCGTCGGTGCGCCTACTGGAGGAGCCGTGGCCACCACAGCTATCCTCGCCGGATCTGCAAATCTCACCATCACAGGTGCCGTCGTGGATGGGTTCACCGCCGGCAACGGCCTTACCATCAACCGGTCCGGCTTGACGACTCTCTCCGGCAGCAACACCTACACCGGACTGACTGCCGTTGACGCGGGCACGCTGCTCGTCACCAATACCAACACCGGAACCGGCGCAGTCAGCGTCGCCGCCGTTGCCACCCTCGGCGGTAGCGGCAGTCTAGCCGCCGCAGTCACTGCCGCGGGAACCATCGCACCGGGCAGCTCCGGCGCGGGCACTTTCACCACCGGCGCAGTGACCCTCACTGGCACTCTCGCCGTGGAAATCAACGGCGGCACTGGCGACAAGCTGGTTTCCACCGGCGCGGTGGACCTTACCGGCGCGACTCTCACGGTCGCCCCGATTGGTGCTGGCTTCACCCTTAGTTCATACGTGATTGCCCAAGGCACCAGCCTCAGCGGGACTTTTGCCAGCGTGCCAAGCGGCTACATCGTGACCTATTCCGCCACCCAAGCGATCTTGGCCCTAGGCAGCGCTTCTCCCTACACCACCTGGGCGACGACCACCCACGGCTTGTCCGTCGGAAATTCTGGCTCGAATCTCGATCCCGACAACGACGGCATCAAAAATGGGGTCGAGTTCGTGATCGGTGGCCAACCAAACCCAGCCAACGCGAATGCTAACTCCACCGCCTTGGCTCCGACCACCGTCCTTGATCCGACGAACCTGGTCTTCACCTATCGCCGGACCGACTTGTCACAAACCCAAGCCGGCCTCGTGACCACCGTGGAATATGGATCCAACCTCACCGGCTGGACGACGGCCGTGAATGCAACCGCCGGAGTGGTGATCACTGTCACTAACGACGGATTCGCCGTCGGTGTTGACAAGGTGGACGTCTCGATTCCTCGCGCACTGGCTATTGGCTCAGGACTCTTCGCCCATCTCAAAGTGGTCCAGTAATTTCACCGCGACTTCGACCTATCTTGGATCCCGCTGAAAATCAGTGCCCTCCCCTTGCGACTCGCGCAGGGAGGGCATGGGCGACGAATGATGTTAGTGTTTTCATTTTTACCCCTTGCGACTCGCGCGGGGAGGGCATTAGGTTTTATTTGAAAACACCCGCTTATGACCGTTTCACCCGCAATTCAGTTCGCAGCATTTGGCTGCCTCGCGGCCACCGCCGGTGCCACGCCGCTCGCTTTTTCTGGAGCTGAGGGCTACGGTCGCTTCGCCTCCGGCGGCCGCGGCGGGCAGGTGTTGTTCGTCACCAACCTCAACGACAGCGGCCCCGGCAGCCTTCGCGCGGCCACTTCCGCCACCGGCCCCCGCACCGTGGTCTTCGCGGTGTCCGGCACCATCCAGCTTCTATCGACGCTCCGGATCACCCAAGGCAACCTCACGATTGCCGGCCAAACCGCCCCCGGCGACGGCATTTGCTTGGCCAACTACCCGCTCGATCCCAGCAACTCCCAGAACGTCATCATTCGCTTCATCCGCTCCCGGCTCGGTGATGTCGCACAGATTGAGAACGATGCTTTCAGTTGCCGATACGCGGACAACGTCATCATCGACCACTGCAGTTTTTCCTGGGGCATTGATGAAACAGCCACCGCCTACATCAACACTAACTTCACGATGCAGTGGTGCATCGTCTCCGAAAGCCTGCGTAACTCGTTCCACTCCAAGGGAACTCATGGCTACGGCGGGATCTGGGGCGGCAGCGGGGCAAGCTTCCACCACAATCTACTTGCCCACCACGACAGCCGCAATCCGCGCCTCAGCGGAGCCGGCTCACACGGACTCTCCACCGAGCTCGTCGATCTGCGGGACAACGTGATCTACAACTGGGGCTTCAACAGTTGTTACGGCGGAGAACCGGTCGAGAGCACCGTTCCGTCGCGACAAAATGTGCTGAACAACTACTACAAATACGGTCCTGCCACCAACACCGGCGTCCGTAGCCGCATTTTGAATCCAAGTGCGCAAGCGCTCGATGGGAGCTACGGCCTCTTCCATGTGGCGGGCAACTTCGTCCGCGGTAACGCCACCACCACCGCCGATAACTGGGCGGGCGGCGTCCAAGGCCCTTCCGCTTCCGCACTTACCGCCATGCGCACCGACCCCGCCTTCGTGGTCGCTCCGGTCACCACGCAGAGCGCGACTGACGCCTACCCCTTGATTCTCAGCCACGCCGGCTGTGTGCGCCCCGCCCGCGACGCAGTGGACACGCGGATCATCTCCGAGGTGACCAATGGCACCACCACCTATCTGGGAAGTAAAAGCATCAACCCGCCACCCGGCCTCATCGACTCCCAGACCGACGTCGGCGGTTGGCCGGTGCTTGCCTCCAGCCCAGCCCCAACGGACGCCGACGCCGATGGCATGCCCGACGCTTGGGAAAACTCCCGCGGCCTCAATCCCAACGATCCGTCCGACCGCAACCTCACCGACTCCGGCGGCTACACCCGGCTTGAAAACTACCTCGACAGTTTGGTCGCCGGAGCATTCCCGGTCGTCTCTGCCGCCATTTTCACCACCAGCTTCGCAGGAAATACCCTCCACGCAGCCACCCCAGTCCTCACTCCTACCTCGACTAACTGGTATGTCATGTCGTCGAAAAACGCCGCCGGCAGCAGCGTGGGTGACGACCCCGCCACCACCAACGTGACCGAGACCCGCCCTCTCGACCTCACCATGCAGAGCACAACGTCGGGCATCACCGAAACCGCAGCCTTTTTCGCGGCCCAACCCGTCGCCCTGTTCACCGGAAACGGCTCCTTGCGGACCCGGATGGTTTTTCGCCCCACCAACGTGCTGACCCTGGGCGTCGGGATGTTCAACGCCGGTGGCACGTCGCCCCACACCGGACTCATCAACAGCCTGCTGAACAGCACCGCGACCAGCCTGGCCACCGGCGGCACTCAAAATTGGCTGGGCTACCGGTTTGCAGTCACCAACAACTCGACCGTGGCGGTGATTCAGGCCCGTCCTGCCCAGCCTGGGACAAACAACGCCTCACAATCCTTGGTGGGGCCCACCGGCACCAGCTCATCTTGCCCCAATTGGTTGGCGGTAGCCGCCACGATTCCGGCGTCTCCCGCAGCGCTTACATTCACCGACGGAGCGACCTACACCCTGACCACCGACATCTCTCGGCCCACCGCAGATCAATTGCAGCTTTCCAGCACCATCCATGGCGGCACTGACACCACCAGCACACCGCTTTTCAGCAGCTTGGCCCTCACATCCACGCCCGCTGCGCTTCCCTCGGCGGTGACTTCCGCCTTCAATGCCGTCGCCATCGGCTATCGAAACGTCAACAACCTCAGCGTTTCCCATTTAACCGTCACCAGCCTCGAAATCGCCAGGATCGGCTTCTCCGATCCTTACCCGGCTTTCGTCCTCCAACATGGCCTCGACCTGCCAACCGACGGAGCATTCTTAGCAGATCCAGACGGCGACGGCATCGCCAACGGCCTGGAGTTCATTCTCGGAGGAAATCCCGTGGTGGCATCGCGGACACCACTGCCCGTGCTCGACCGGATTTCACAATCGGAATGGACTTTCAGCTTCCTCCGCCACGAACAAGCAGCACAAGTTGCCGACTTGGTGGTGGAGCGCACCACCGATGTCCAAGTCTGGACGCCACTCACCGCTGGCATTGACGTGGCACCCGCCATCAATGGCTATCAACTCGTCACCGTCCACCTTGCGTACCCCGGCAGCCGCCAGTTTCTTCGCCTCAAGTTGAAGTCGCTTGCACCCTAGCAAATAACCGACCGCCCTATCCAAAGGGGCCGAGGTTTTTCTCCTTTCACACCAACCCGTCTTTGCGCGCTTGTTTCCAATACGCGTATTCCGAGCGGTTGAAGTCGATATACTCGGGTGAGAGGTCGCTGGAATACATGATATAGTCGGCGTCGCCTTGGTTGAGATTGATGATGATTTCAAACTCGGGGTGAGACACGGCTTCGCGGAGCTGGTCCATCGGAGTTTCTGCTTGAAGGCCACCGAGGCAGGCGGGTTTGCCGCCGATGTGGATATCGACAAGCTCCTCGCGGATGCGGGCACGCGAGTAGCCGACGGCGTGAATGATGCGGCCCCAGTTAGGGTCGCCGCCGTTCCACGAAGCTTTGACGAGGGCGGACTTGCAAACTGCTTCGGCGACTTTTTTCCCATCTAAATAAGTACGGGCACCTTCTACTCTAACGGTGACGAATTTAGTCACACGCTCGCCGTCGCGGACGACGGCCTTCGCCAGCTCTAACATCAGCCAGCCCAGGTGTTGGCGGAATTGTTTGCAAAGGGTGCTGTTGCGGCGGATCGACGGCATGCCCGCCGCGCCGTTGGCGAGGACGAGGACGGTGTCGTTGGTGGACATGTCGCCGTCGATGGTGATGCGGTTGAAGCTTTCCTCGACACACTCGAGCACGGACTTGCGCAGGTTGTCGCTGGAG
>JAYWDF010000227.1:0-6632 GCA_043779985.1 Akkermansiaceae bacterium
ATGGGCTTCGGCTTGCATGTAGTGGGCGAAAGCATCGACCACTGCGGGCGGATCGAGAACACCCGCCTGATGGGCCTGCCAGAGATCGAAAAGATCACGTCCTTTGCGGCGCTGATAGAGGGCGCGCAGTTTGGTGCCGAGCAACTCGGTGGTGGAATAGATCGGGAGGATGGCGGCTCCGGTGAACCAGCGCGATTGGACGGCGAACTCTGTTTGTTGGAGAGGCAGGAGACGAAGGTGCTCGCGGGTGTTGATTTCGATTTTCAACCGGAGCCGGATGACGGGCGGTGATTCGGATTCGAAGCGGTAGGTGAGGGTGGCTCCGCGGGTGCTGGTGTCGCTGCGGGGTGTGCCGAGCCATGGGTCGAGCCGGGCTTTGATGCGGTCCAGGGTTTCACCGATGGGTTCCTTGCGGATCTGGACGAAGTCGAGGTCCTCGGAATAGCGGGCGGCGGGTTGGAGGACGATCTTGTGGAGCGCGGTGCCGCCGCGGAAGACCAAGGCTTCGCGCAGTTCCGGGTCGGTGTAAATTTCCACCAAGCCACGCGACAGGACGAGGTCCTGCTCAACCTGCGCGGGGGAAATCCACGGGCATTGCTGGGACCATTCGGTGATGTATGCGGCGGAAATCACAGGTCGGATTGAGGGGTGGCGTTTTGGACAATTTTCCAGCGATTCCCGGTGGTGCCGCTCAGTGGGCCGGATGGTTCGAGGCGGGTCCGGGGCAGGGGAGCCCGGGTGAGCAAGGTGGCGTGGAGTTCGTCGGCGAGCTGGGAGTGGTTGAGGTTGTCGAGCAACCAGCCAAGGCGCTGGATGGGAGCCAACTCGGATTTGGCTGCGGCTGCGGCGAGTTTTTCGGGGTTCAGGGATTCTGCCAGTTCGGCCAGAAGGGTGATGACTGCATCGAGACCTCCGATCTGGCGTTCGTAGCGGACCAGGTCGAGGGCGGTGGCCTCGGGAGTGGAAACCGGCAGCATGCCGCCGTGGCCTTTGTGGGATTGCAGGGGAGTGGAGGCGAAATCCTGTTTGCAGAAGAACCGCACGGAGAGACCTGGCCGTTCGATGGCGCGCTCTTGACGCGGGATGACCACCTGGACTTGCTGGATTTGCTGGTGGCCGGCTCCGTAAAGGGCGGCGGCACTTTGAAGGCCAAGGTAGTAGGAGGGCAGGCCCATGGAGCGCATGAGGTCGTCGAGAAACCAATCGACGGGAATCATGCCCTGACGTGAGTATTCCACCGGAAGGATGGCGTGAAAATCCCTGCGAATGCGTTTCACCCGGCCCTTGGCCGCGAGTCGGTTGAGGGCCTTGCCCACCGCCTCCGGCGAGGTGGAAAGGGATTTTTCCAAGCTCGAGCGTTCGAAGCCGTAAAGGCCGCGTCGCTGGAAGTCGTCCAGGACTTCCGAAACTCGTTTATCTTCGGTCATCGGGTTCTTAAATATTCAAAATAAGACGGAAAGTGTCCATTTATTTATTTTTTAGATCGAATCGCCGGGTCAACATGGCTCACGCCGCGGTGAGGTTGAGGTTGTTTAGCAGGTCGAGGAGTGAGTCGACTTGGGCGGAGTCCGGGAAGATGCCGTCGATGCCTTCGGCGTGGAGGGTGGTGAAAGGGGCTTCCCAGAGGCGGTCGAGCTCAATGGCTCCGTAGGTGGCGATGTGGGATTTGAGCAGTTCGAGGAAGCGGATCTGGTTGGAATTGAGCGCCGGGTATTGCTGAACGAAGGTTTTGAAATGGTCGGCGACCTTTTCCGCGTCGAGACCGATGACCCGGCGGATGGCGAGGGCGAGGCTTTGCGACTTGTTCGGATAGTGGTGGAGGAGTTCGTCGAGGTGGAGGTCCGGGTCTTGGAGCAGGACATCCTGGACGAGTTGGTCGAGGTCCGCCTCGGCGACGGGTAGGCCGGCGCGGATGTTCTTGAGGGCGGTGCTTTGATCGAAGAGATCTCGGAGGACGGATTCGACGCGGTTGCGGTAAGCGGCGAGGTCCAGGCCGGCGAGTTTGACGTGGTGGGGGATGAATCTGTATTCGGTGGCGTCTTCGGCGACGTCGAGGTAGCGGGGCTGCGCCGGGTCACCGGTGACGTTGACCTGATAGCGCATGATGCCGCGCAACTCGGTGCGAAGGGAATCGAGGTCGGTGGTGGGGGCCCCGACGTAGGTGGCCTTCTGTTTGGCCTTCTGGATGGCGGGAAGTTTTTCCAGAACCGGCTGGAGATTGATCGGAAGCCGCGAGACGTGGTCGATGACTTGATCTCGCAGGTCCGCCGCATCAGAGGACTTGGCAAGGGTGGCGATGGACAGACGCGCGATTAGAAGATCGAACTTGAGGGCGGGCTCCTTGCCATGGACGTCACGCCACACCATGAGCGGGGCGATGACGGTCTTGAGGCTGGCGCGGGTGGCGGCGGCGAACGCTTCCAGCACACCGTCTCTTTTCATGGACTGGATGTCCTTCCACTTCTCGCGGATGGAGAGGCATTCGGATGGCAGCGCGGCGATGTCCGCGGCGAGCAGGCTGATAGAAAGTTTGAACGCGTCGAGGTCCTGGGCGGCAAGGGCGGCTTCGGCGAGGGCGATTCGAGTTTCGAAAAGTTGCTCGGGAAGGGACTTCGCACGGGTTGGTGCGACTTCCTTTTTCAGCTCATCGAAGTACTCGAAATTTCCCCAGTGGTCGAAGATCTGGAAGGTGGTCTTGTGCTTGCCCGGGCCGAATAGGTTCTCGCAGAGGCGGGTGCCGCGGCCGATCATCTGCCAGAACTTGGAGTAGGATTTGACGGGTTTGGCAAAGACGAGATTGACGATCTGCGGGACATCGATGCCGGTATCGAGCATGTCCACGGAAACGGCGATGGTTAGATTCTTGCTGCCATCGGCAGTTTTGAAATCGTCGATGAGCTGTTCCGCCCGCGGTTCGTAGTTGTCGATGCGCAGGCAGAAATCGCCGCCGTATTGCGGAAACATTTCATCGAAGAGTTCGACGAGGAGCTTGGCGTGGCGGTGGTTGCGGGCGAAGACGATGGTTTTGCCGAGGCGGGTGCCGTCGGTGTTACTGATGCCGTTTTCCATCAGATTGCGGAGGATGGCGCGGTCGGTGTCCTTGTTGAAGACCTGGCGGCTGACCTGTTCCTTGTCGTAGTCGACGGCCTCCGAGTCGGCGGTTTGTTCGGCGAGTTGTTCGCGCTGCTCCGGGGAGAGGTCCTTGTATTTGATGCCTTGCCGCAGGAACTTGGTGGTATGCTTCACCACGGTGAAGGGGCAGAGGTAAGGCGGCTTGTGGCTGATGGCCTCGTCGTAAGTGTAATTCGCCGTGGGATCCTCGTTCTCGCAGCCGAAAAGCTGATAGGTATTCCGGAAGATGAACTTCACGGGAGTGGCGGTGAGGCCGATCTGATAGCAATCGAAGTAGCGGAAGATGTCGCGGAAGCGGTTATAAATGCTGCGGTGGGATTCGTCGGCGATGATGAGATCGAAGAAGCCGACGTCGAAATTCTGGAAGCACTTCATCATCGCCGGGTAGGTGGCGAGGTAGATGCGCTTGTCCTTGTCGTTCGCGGTGGTGCGCGTGACAATGACGCGGGGCTCCGAAGGGAGGAATTCGTCGAAGGTGTTGCCGGCCTGTTTGCGGAGTTCCCGTCGGTCGCAGAGGAACAGGATGCGTTTTCCCCATTTCGCCCGGATCATGAGTTCCGAGATGGCGACGGCGACGCGGGTTTTGCCGGTGCCGGTGGCCTGGATCAGGAGCGCGTGGCGACGGCGTCTATCGAAATTCTCGCAGGTGCGCTTGACGCACTCGATCTGATAGAGGCGGTCGATGATGGCTTCCTTCGGGAAGAGCGCGCCAAGGCTGGCTTCGCGTTGGTTTCGCTGGAAGATGCAATACCTCAGGCTGTCCAAGGAGTAGAAGCCGAAGACCGAGCGGGGAGGCTCGCCCTTGGCATCGTCCCAGATGAAGATCTCGTAACCGTTGGTGAAGAATATGACCGGGCGCTGGCCGTGTTCCTTTTCGAGGCCGTCGGCGTAATATTTCGCCTGCATCTTCCCCTTGGCGGCGTCTTCGGCGGTTTTCTTCCCCTCAAGCACGCCCACCGGTTTCCCGTTTTCCGGATCCCAGAGGACGTAGTCCGCCCTGCCTTTGCCGCTGGGGACCGGCTGATGGAGGACGGGCTCCTCCTGGGTCACCTCGTCGGTGTTTTCCCCGCGAGGACCGACTTTCCAACCGGCTTTGGTCAGGAGTTCGTCGATGAGCTTGAAGCGGGTTTCTTCTTCGCTGAAATCGAGTGCGGAGGCGGCCTGTTGGGCGCGATTGAGAAGCGCGGCTTTCTCGGCGGCGGTGGTGTGCGCGGCTTCAGCTTGGGACCGGGCTTCTTCGAGATCGTAGAGGAGTTTCGCCATGAGCGCTTCCTGCTCGGCGAGTTTTTGGAGGGCTGCCTTTTTCTCACGCTGCAACGCGGATTTGGAGTCACCGGCCAGGGCAAGGGGTTCTTGCCACGACGGCAAGGCCTCGCGGCTCGTGAGACCGGTGGAGAGGGCGAACCACTGTGCGAGATCGAAGGCTTCGCTCAGGATGCCGGTCATCTGGGCCGGCGCGGTGGGGTAGAGCGTCCCGTGCGCGGCATGGTTGCCCTTGGTGCGGATCAGGTGGAGCTTGTCCAACACCACCGCCGGGGTGATGGACTTGAACGTGTGGTCGGCGAGGAGGTCGTTGAGGTTGCTCTGGTAGGTGAGTTCCAACCGGTGATGGGAGAAGAGCGCTTTAACAAGAAACTCGGCGAAGGTGCGGAGCTTCACCAGGCAGGCCGCCGGATCACTGTGGACGTAAGCCTCGGCGAAACCTCCAAGGTCGGCGAGTTCACGGTGGCTTACCCGGAGAAATTCGAAGTTACGCGATTGCATGACGGAAGGGGGCAATGCCGGAAAACGAGACCACTCCGGGAACGCGAGGGCCACCGGCTTGGTTTCTGTTGGGGAGGGTTCGGCACACATTTCCATGCCGGAGAGATTCGCATTCGCCGTGCCATGGCTGTGAGTGAGCTGCAAGTGTTGGATTTTCAAGCATTCCGGCGTTTTTCCAAGGGGTGGCCACTTGGTTCGAAATCAACCAGAATTGATGAATGGGTCGCATTCTATTGACGGTTTCGGGATTTGAGAAACTGATTGATGGCTTGCGGTGTCAGCCCGAGCAGCTTGGCTGCGCGGGCTTGAACGTCACCGCCGAGTTCCATGGCGCGCTGGATCATGCGGAGTTTGATCTCGTCGAGGAAATCGATGAGCTTGAATCCCTCGGTCGGATCGGGGAGCGTCGACATGGGATTGGTGCGGATGGGTGTCTCGAATCGGAGGTCTTCGGGATTGATCACCTGTCCCGGAGCCAGCATCGCGGATTGTTGGATCACCCTGCGGAGTTCGCGAACGTTGCCTGGCCATGGGTAACGGATGAGTTCGTTGATGGCGGTGGGAGAAAGTCGCTTCTGATTTTGGTGTCGCGCATTCCATGCCGCCAGCAGGTGGGCTGCGAGGATTGGGATGTCGACCTTGCGCGAGCGGAGCGGCGGGATGGCAATGCTTGATCCGAAACGTTGATAGAGGTCTTCGCGGAAGGTGCCGGCCACGACCATTTCGCGGAGGTTGCGATGGGTGGCGGCAATGACACGGACGTTCACTTTGACGGGGCGATTCGAGCCGACCGGCTCGATTTCTCCTTGGTCGAGGGCTCGGAGCAGTTTTGCTTGGGCTGGAAGCGGCAGCTCGCCGATCTCGTCGAGAAACAGGACGCCGCGGTCGGCGGATTTGAATTTGCCCTCGTGGTCGTTGGCCGCGCCGGTGAACGCGCCTTTCTTGTGGCCGAACAATTGGCTTTCCACGAGATTCTCTGGGATGCTGCTGCAGTTCACGACGATCATGGGGCGGTTCGCCCGCGGACCGAGGTGATGGATGAACTGCGCGAAGTGCTCCTTGCCGCTGCCGGTTTCACCGAGAAGCAGGACGTGGAAGTCGTCGTATTGCGAGTAGACGAAGATTTCGCGCAGCGCCTTCTGGAATGCCGGATCCTCCCCAACGATGCCCAGCTCGCGACAAGCGACCGTGATGGTGGATTCATCATCCTCCGTCGGCTCCGGGCCATCAACCGGTCGGGTGATAGTGGGGAAGTCCTTTTGGTGGAAGTCGATTTCCTTCACCAGGCTTCGGCCTTCCGGGACAAATTCCGGGGGAGTCGATTGCAGGATGGTCGCGGGAATTTCCCCGCTGGCGGCAAGCAGGAGCCAGCACGCGTGCATGTGCGGCGTGCCGGATGACACGGAGATCGAATACTCCGCATCGGGGTGGGCCGCGTTGAGGGTTTTAAAATGGCTGCGAAGCTGGCGGAGAATCCCGAGGTAGTTGGTCGGATCCTTGAGGGGAACTTCCAGCACGGTCGTCGTCACGCCCGGGTGACGCTCGGTGATGGCTTCAGCGGTTTTCAGGCTGATCTCGGCAGCCTTCGGCGTGGAGAAAAGGTAAACGCGGTCGAACGTCCGCTCCGCCACCACCGTCAGAATCGGTCCCGCCCGCATTTCACCAGTCGTCGAGGATGCGGCAAAGGGGTCGTGGAAGCCGGTAAATGACAGCAGGACTTTCAAATAATGGAGCCT
>JAYWDF010000228.1:0-2228 GCA_043779985.1 Akkermansiaceae bacterium
CATAAAAATCTCGCAATCGGCATTCCGGCAAACCCCGCTAAAGACCTTGCAGATTCAAGGCCCAGGACTCGTCATGTCCAGCCTGTGGGACGGCAGTGAGAAATAATCAAAAATGTGGCGAGCGAAAGACAACCTCACTGGGGACGAGTGACCGGCGTCGTGCGGGCTTTTTCAAGGAGCCCGGCGAGGCGTTTTGAGACTTCCGGTTCCTGGGCACTGCGGTTGGTGACTTCGCCCTTGTCCTTGTTCAAGTCGAAAAGGCCTGCGTTGATCGGGGCGGCTTCATTCTTCTTGGCCCAGCTGCTCCAGCCGTCGGCGGTGCTGAGATCCGGGATGTATTTCCAGCTCCCTTGACGGATGGCGAGGTCGCCCTTGCCGCTCATGAGTATGAGGTGATCCCGTGGATGCGGGTTGGTTTTGCCAAGCAAGGTGGGAAGCAGGTCGAAACTATCAGGAGCGGCGTCGGCCGCGAGATGGACCCCGGCGAGCGCGGCGGCGGTGGCGGGCAGATCGACGAGGCAAACCAGCTGGTCGGAGACGCCGGGAGTGATGTGTCCGGGCCAGCGGGCGATGAATGGCTCGCGATGGCCACCTTCCCACAATTGCGATTTTTCGCCCCGCCACGGACCGTTCGGATGATGGCCTTTTTCATCTTCGACGTAGGCGCCATTGTCGCTGGAGAAGATCACTAGGGTATTGGCCGAGAGCTTGAGGCGCTCGAGGGTTTTCATCAATTCGCCGATCGACCAATCGAGTTCGACCAGACAGTCGGCGCGATTGCCCAAGCCGGTAGACCCGACGAAACGAGGATTGGGAACCGTCGGCGCGTGGACGTTGTGCGGCGCGTAGTAGAGGAAAAACGGATTCTTTTGATTTCGTTCCACGAAGGCGACGACCTCGCGGGTGAACGTGTCGGTGAGTTCGATATCCTTCCATTGCGCCGCCTTGCCGCCGGACATCCAACCGATGCGCGAACCACCCGACGCATATTTCTTTAATTGACTGTTAGAGTCGGCGGGAGCTTTGTAGGAGTATTCGATCGGATCCTTCGGATCGAGGCCCACCACCCGATGGTCGCGGACAAAGACGGTCGGAATCCGGTCGTTGGTGGCGGGAAATCCGAAGAACTCGTCGAAGCCGATTTCCAGCGGTCCGGGGGAGAGATTCTGGTTGTAATCGGGCTTTGAATTGCCAAAGCCGAGATGCCATTTCCCCACAGCAGCCGTGCGGTAGCCGGCGGTTTTCATGATCTTGGGCAAGGTGGTGGCAGCGACAGGGATGAGCAGCGGGGAGTCACCATTGGCCACTCCTTTGTTGAGGCCGATGGCATTCACCCGCCACGAATACTGGCCCGTTAGTAGCGAGTAACGGGTGGGCGTGCAGACCGCTGCCGAGGCGTGGGCATCGGTGAATCGCAGGCCCTCGCGGGCGAGGGCGTCTAGGTTGGGCGTTTTGATTTTGGTAGCCCCATAACAACCCAGGTCGCCCCAACCGACATCATCGCTGAGGATGACGATGACGTTGGGTGGCCCTTTCGGCTCGACTGGATCCGCCGCCACGAGAGACGTCAAAAACAACAAGCCCGCGAGGCACCGTGCATACAATTGGATTCGTGGAAGCGGTTTCATGAAAGCGGGTGATTGGCATTGCCGAAAGAGACCGGACGCAACGACAGTCCGGCAAAAAGTTACGTCCACACCCGGTCTCACCTGCCGATCATTGCACAAAATGCACATTTTCACATTCAATATCATTTTCAACGGTGTCCCAAATTGGAGTGAAATTCGCTGCGGGTATTGTAAAGATTCGTCTGTAAAAGCCCGCTAACCAGGAAAACGTCCTATTGTCGATAAGACAGACAACTGTTGGTCGGCGCTGGATCCTACCTCATCACGTAATAAGAGAGTCCTTGGCGAACGTAATACCGGGTGATATTCAGAGTGCTGTGACTATTTCATTCCGAATTCCAAAAATGGTGATCCTGCTGTTGGTTTCATGCTTTTCATGGATCGGGATTATCTCCCTGTCATTTATGCTCATGGAGGGAATGTCCGTTTCCGCGATATGGATCGTTTCCGCGAACCTATTTCTCTCGTTGGTCGTCTGGGGCGTGATTTTGACGATGGGGCTACCTGCGGCGGGCTCTTCCGAGGACAACTCAGGGAATAATCCGCCAATTGCGCCCGATTTGGATTTGCCACCCGCGGCGAGCTTGCCCCTGTCCGCCA
>JAYWDF010000229.1:0-2224 GCA_043779985.1 Akkermansiaceae bacterium
GTGGATTCTCCTGCCAACGGTTTCGTTTCACGCGGGCGAGCTAACCAAGGGAGTGGAAACTTGGCGAGCGAATCCGGGCTTCCGGTGCTTGCGTGTCCATGGTGCTGCTGTCAGCCTGCGGCACCGACGCGTCTCACATTCGAAACACGCCGATTTAAAATTCAACAACGATGGGACTGCACGCCGCCACTCTGCAAATGATCCGGAAAGTCGAAGAGCTTTCCGGCAAGCCGGTGCATGTGAAGGAGGATCCGGATTTGAAGGTCATGGCGACCGTGACGCCAGCGCGTGGCGGAGCACCTGGCCACATCGTGCGCTTCAGGCCGGGATCGCCGTCGCTGGATTACCTAGTGGCGAGCCAGTTGCAGTTTCTGGTCCGGACCTTCACGTGCCCGGCGGCCGACCGCTGGGACATCGCGTCCACCGACGCCGAGCGGGATGTTGGGATCAAGGCGATGGGCCTGGGAGAATTTGAAGAGCCGTTCGCGCGGATGATGATCGACAGCATCATCACCCAGCTCCGCACCTACTCCATCGGGTTTCGGGTGGACGACTGGATTTGGAAAGGCCTGCCTGGACTGCGCGAGCAGCAGGAAACAGAGAACCGCTCGCAGCTGGCCGAAAACGAACGGGCGCTGAACCCAGAGACCCGGCAGAAGTTCCCCAAGCCGCTCGTGGACGCCAACACTTCGATGAACGCGTTGTATGCCACGCTCTGGGGCGAGCGGTTGCACGAACCCCGGCTCGTGATCCCGTTCGTGGCCATGGGCTACCGGGGCAAGGCCGCTGAACTGCGCGCCGTCCTTGATGAACTTCCCGACGAGCCGGCGAACGACCGGACCATGATCGAGCGCTGGGCCTCGGTGGTCGGCCTATCAGGATCCTTCCATTTCAAACCTTACTCGACCGACTGATGCCGGACACTCCCCACGACATTCAGTTTCCGCTCGCAGACTTCGACCGCAGCCAACTGCTCGCAGATCAACGTGAGCTTCAGGGTGACGCCTACCTCCAGGCGATCCGCGAACATCTCGCCGCGCAGTTTGTCGGCCAAGGTGGCGCTGCGGAAGTGGCGGTGACACACGACCGGGTGATCATCCGTTGGAAGGAGTCCGACAAAGCCGAGTCTCTGGCGGACCAGGGTGCGAACTATCTGAAGCAGGGCAACTCCGAAAAGGGAATCGCCATCCTGCGCGTCGCTTTCGAACGCGACCCCGCCGACGCGGCCGCGTTGTTCAATCTGGGGATGAGTCTCATCGAGGCGAGACAGGTTGGTGAGGCACTTGAATTGCTGGAGCGGCTTGTCGCGATCGCTCCTGATTATCCCAGTGCCTGGGTGGCGCTAGGGGTGGCACAAGGCAGTTTCGGTGAAATCGATGTGGCCATTCAATCGTTCCGCGAAGCTTTGGCAAGACACCCACAGGATCCGTTTGCCCACAAGAACCTCGGAGCCGCGCTTTCGCAATCAGGACAACTCGATGAAGCCCGCGACCACCTCAAGGCAGCGGTCGTGATGCTGCCGTCCGATGCTCAAGCATGGCTCAACCTCGCCATGAACCTGGAGCACTCCGGAGTGATCGCAGAGGCGGAGATCGCCTACCAACGCGTGATCACCCTCGACCCCGGCGGCCACCTCGCCGAAAAGGCCGAAGCAGGACGCAACCGGATCACACAGGCGAAGTTCCGCAAGGCTGGCGGCAAACTCAGGCAAGATGTCCTGACCTACTGCGGCGACGCCATCAGGATGTCCGAGGCCATGCTCAAGGAGGAAGTCCAGCGCATCACCCTTGAAATCGCGATGCTGGGTGCAAAGGGATTTTCGGTAAACGACCCATCCAAAAAGTATCAGCTACGGTCACTGCCCGGGAACTTCTCCGGCCTGCACCTGCTGTGCATCGAATACGTCGGGTTCAAGATCATCGACCCCACCGTGGACATAGGCTTCGACATCGCCGCCGAGTATGCGGAGGCGTGCCGGGTGCGAGAAGGCCGGTAAATCGTAACAGGCTCAAAATTGACTCCACCGACTTAAAACACTTGGAATTAGCAATTCATGGATACAGATAGCAAAGAAGAGCAACTCATCCATCAGATTCGTGCACTCGCCGGACAGCTGGGTGAATTACATCATCGCGAACAAGAAGGACCCTCCGATGCGGAGCACTATGACTTTCAGGTTATGGTGGGTCTCGCGAATGCGACGGTTGGAATTACCGATTTTGAC
>JAYWDF010000230.1:0-6607 GCA_043779985.1 Akkermansiaceae bacterium
TGGTAGCTGGCCCGAACCGATATGATTGAACCGGGGTCAACTTCCGATGTAATATGTCATGCCTTTATAGGAAGACGGAAAAGCGCCGGACGACCCCACTTATTGAGTTTACGGAACGTGGCTCACAGCGCCAAGGACGGCACAGCGGTTTCCCCTTTTTCCCCTCCTGAGGAGGAGGGTGGTCGAAGTCCTTGCGTGATCGCACCGGACCCGGCATCGTCCCGCTCGTGATGCGATTTGCGGTGCTTGGGAGTGGCAGTAAAGGAAACGCGGCGGTCGTCGAGTGCGGCGGACTGCGCCTGATGATCGACGCCGGGCTGAGCGCCAAGCAACTGTCGCTGCGACTCCAACAAGTCGGCGTGGATCCTGCCTCGCTGGACGGGATTTTACTGACCCACGAGCACGGCGACCACGTCCGCGGGCTGAAAATATTCCTCAAGCAGAATCCGGTGCCGGTGTTCACCACGCCCGCCACGGCGCGGGTGGTGCGGGAAGCGGGAATCGAGGGCGGGACGTGGAAATTTTTCGAAGCGGGCCAGGTATTTGCTATCGGCGGCATCGCGGTGGAGACCTTCGCGATCCAACATGATGCGGTGGATCCGGTGGGCTTCGTCGTCGGCCATGACACGCGGCGCCTGGGCTTTCTTTCCGACGCGGGATTTGTCACCCGCAGCATGACCGAGCGGCTACGCGGGCTCGCCGGAATCTTCGTGGAGGCGAACTATGACGAAGCGCTGCTGGAAGCGGATACCAAGCGCCCATGGTCGATCAAGCAGCGGATCAGCTCGCGGCACGGCCACTTGTCGAACAGCCAGGTGACCGAGCTGATCCGGGACATCGCTCACCCCGCGCTCGGGCGGGTGGTGCTGGGCCATTTGAGCTCGGATTGCAACACGCCGGCGATCATTCTTGCGAGACTCCGCGAGTGCCTAACAGACCTCGGGCACCGGCACGTCGGACTGCATTGCGCCTGCCAGGACGAACCGTCGGAATGGTTCGCATTTTAAGCAAAGCGCCGGCCTCACCGCCGCTCGCCACCGACGCGGATCGTGAGCGAGCGGACACTCAAGGCGGCGCTGGAGGAGGCCCCCAGGCGGATTTCATCAAAGCGGGTACCGGGTGGGAGCTTCCCGGTGCAGAAGGCCGGGCCCAGGGGCAGATTCCCTTCGTGCAAACTAACGTCGCCGGAGTTCCGGTCGTAACGGAGCGTCACCGTCCGCGGACCGACCACGAGATTGCCAGGCAGGATGATCGGAATTCTCTGCTTCACGTCCAGGGACCAAGTCCGCTCGGGGCCGAAGGAATCTCCGAAAAAGAGCAACTCGGTGCCCTTGCTGAAGAAACTCATGCCGGCCCAGCCGTCGGTGTGGAAATCCCCAGCAGGCGCATGGGCGACTTCGAGACTGACCAGCATCACCGGGTGATCCTCAGCGGGCTCGGGCTCTGGCAGTCGCCGAAATACCGAGTAGTTCACCCCATCGATGCGGTCTCCTGAGATCGACGGATTTCCATAATCCAGTCGCCAGTCCGCTTTGACAAACGGCCCGCTCACCACCGCCTGAAACTGGCCGAGCTCCTTGGGGAAGCGATTCGCATCGGCCGTGAAATGCTCGATACCATCGGGACCCAAGACCCGTCCGGCCTCGCCCGCGGAAAGGATCTCACCGCCGTTAGTTCCATTGAGCCGCATACGCACCTTGCCATCGAACACATGCAACTCATCCGGGCGATTCTGATGAGTGTCGATGCCGAACTCGGTGCCCAAATCCACCGCTGAGATCGACGGCGTAGTGACTTCCAAGCGACCGCCGGTCTTCTCCAAACGAAAGCGGCCGAAGCCATCCGCCAGATGCAGCGAATCCTTGGAGACAAAGGTCAATGTGCAGGGTCCGTCGATCAACGCGGTCGCCGCGGGATTGGGCGAGACGCGCGCTTGCCCGTGGAGCAACTGCAAGGTGGCCCCCAGCGCCAGATCCACCGCCGCTCCCCTGCCCTGGGCTGCGCCGTCGATCTGCCAGACCGCATCAGCGGAGAAGCTCACCGCCGCCACCACGGGGGCGGGTCTCGCCGGTGACGGAAATTTCCGATAGAGGACGAACGCGAGCAGGAGCAATGCCGCGATGGCGACGAGCGCGATCCTCGCAGAAACCGTCCGGCCTGCCACCGGCTGGACCGCAGAGGGCACCGGATGGCCCTCGAATTCCTCACAGAGCGAATGATGAAGGAGCGCGTATTCGCCGTAGAATTTCGCCAATTCAGGCTCCCCGCGCAGCCGCTCTTGAAACGCATCAAACGCCTCAAGTGAAATTGCCCCGTCCAGCACCTGCTGGATCAATTGGTGGTCGCTGCGTTTCATCGCTGATGGGTGGGCATGGCTAGAAGTTGACGCTCGATGCAGCGCTTCAAGGCCGCCCGTAGGTTGAAGAGAGTGGCCTTGAGGGTTCCCGCGCTGCGATGGGTGGCGACCGCGTATTCCTGAAGCGAGGACTCAGTCGCATAGCGGTGGTGGAGCAGATCCCGATCCTGTGGCCGCAACCGCAGCAGGCAGGACCGCAACGCGAGATGGCGCTCCTCAAGGTCCTCCGGCTCGACCTCAAACTCCGGTGACATGCGCTCGATCAAATCGTCATCGAAAACCAGCCAGCCATGTGAAATCAGGCGGCGGCGATGGTTGAGTAAATGATAACGGATGGTTTGAAATGCCCAGGCTTTGAAGTTGGTTCCCAGTTGGAAGGAATCGCGCTTTTTCCACAACGTGATGTTCACCTCTTGCAGCAAATCCCGTGCGCCCGAACCACCCGGTGCCAAAGAGCGGATGTAGGCAAGCATCGACGTCTGGTGGTTCGTCAGTTCCCCGACGAACTCCTCCGAACCCGCGGAATCTTGTGGAATTTCACTCATGCTTACTCACCATCTGGAAATGTCGGAAGACGGCAAGAGGTTTAATGAGATTCCCTTTCACTTGCGCCAAAGCACAAAAGCGGCCGTTACGAGGACGAGCGCTGCAAACGCGCGGCGCAAGGTTGTCTCCGGGACGGCCGAGGCCATTTTCCCGCCCAAGAGAACGCCCGCCGCGGCGATCCCGGCAAACGTGGCACCGAGCCACCAAGCGACCTTGGCATCTGCCAGATGACTGAGAAATCCCGAGGCCGAATTGGCGGCGATGATCGCCAGCGAAGTGCCGGTCGCCACGCGGATCGGCAAGCGCGCGAATTTCACCAGCGCCGGCATCAACAGAAATCCTCCGCCCACGCCGAGAAAACCGGTCAATACTCCGACGCCCGCCCCCGCCAACAGACAACGCAGCGGACGACACTCCGCGGCCAGCGACCGGGGCCCCTTTTGCGGCAGCAACATCCTCGCCGCGACCACGATCATGAGCCCGGCGAACAAGCTCATCAGCAGCGGCGGCGGGACCAGCGGCGTCAACTGCGCCCCGGCCACCGCGCCTAACATACCAGAGACCGCAAACAGCCCGACCGCCTTGAAATGCACCTCGCCCGCCCTTGCGCGCTGCCAGGCGCCGACCAAGGCGGCGCAGCCGACAACGAGCAGGCTCAGCCCGACCGCCTCGCGGGGTGGCACTCCCGCCAGATAGACCAGCACGGGCAAGGTCAGAATGCTGCCACCCGCACCCGTTAGCCCGAGCGCCAAGCCGATGGCGACCGCGCCGGCTAGAGCGAGCGGGTTCATGATTTCAGCGCGGCGGGGATGTCCGCGTAGTTGCCGTCCACATGGACCACGTCCCGCCCTTGGCCGGCCAGATAGGCCGCGGCGATCCCTGCACGCAGCCCGCTGCCGCAGTGGATGAAAAGCGGATGCGCGGCCGGCACTTCAGCCAGCCGCACGGCCAACCGGGTGTAGGCGATGTTCGTGGCTCCGGCGACGTGACCGGCCGCGAATTCATCCGCGCCGCGCACATCGAGCACTTGCGCGGCCGCGGGTAAATCCTGCGCGGAGATGCGAGGGTAGCTCGCCAGGTGCGCGTTGGCGGCGAGCGCCTCGTCCCCCGGAATCCAGGCTTCCACCCGATCCAGCCCGATGCGGACGAGCTGCCGCACCGCGTCGTCGACCTGCGCTTCATTTTCAACCACCAGCAGGATGCGAGCGCCCTCATCGACATAAGATCCGGCGGCGACCGACAGCTTGCCGCCCGGCAGCGGCGCAAGCAGCGAGCCTGGCAGGTGCTGGCCCGCGAAAGTCGCATGGTCGGTGCGGAGATCGAGGATGGCGCAGCCCTTCCGGCCGACCCATGAACCGAGTTGGTCCGTGCCGATGCGCGAGGGAATGGGAAGTTTTCCATCGGCCAACAACGCAGGGCCGAGTTTGTTATCGCGCTTCATCCGTGCGAAGTAGCGCGGTGGCTCCGGTTGCCCGGTGAGGATGCTGCGCACGAATTGATCCTCGCTGGCAGTGATGGCCTGGTGGAAAGCCGGGTTGGTTTTCCGCTCGTAGCCAAGCACACTGTTAGGAATGGCGCCCAGCGCTTTGCCGCAGGCACTGCCCGCACCGTGCGCGGGCAGGATTTGCAAATGCGCCGGCAGATCCGCCGTGGCGCGCAGGCTGGCATAGAGCGCCCGCGCGCTTGGCTCCATCGCCCCCGCCTGGCCCGCCGCACTCTCCAAGAGGTCCGGCCTGCCGACGTCACCGACGAAGATAAAATCGCCTGATAGAAGCGCGATCGGCTCGTCCGCGCCGCCGCCGACGTCGGTGACGAGAAAGCTCAGGTGCTCCGGCGTGTGACCGGGGGTCAGAAGCGCTTTGAACTCGATATTCCCGACTTGGAAGACGTCGCCGTGTTTGAGAAACCGAGCCTTGGGTTGCCCCTTTGCCCACTCGAACTGCCAATCCGGGCCACCTTCCGACGAGAGGTAAACCGTGACGCCATGGCGCTCCATCAGCTCGCGGGCCCCGCTCAGGTAATCCGCATGGATATGGGTGTCCGCCGCGGCGGTGATGCGCAGGCCGTTTTCCGCAGCCACTTGGAAGTAGCGGTCGAGATCGCGCTCCGGATCGATGACAATCGCCTCACCGGTGCGTTGGCATCCGATGAGATAGGCGTTCTGCGCGAGCGCGGTATCGGTGATTTGACGGAGGAACATGACTTGGATAAGGTGAAGTTAGATTGAACACGAATTGCCCGCGCACGAGGTCGCGGAGCGTTGGTTCCACGGCATTTTCGCCAGAAGCATCGCCATGCCGCACCAATCGGTGACTCCGGCGAAAACCAAGCCGGCGCCGACAAACGCACTGAGCCCGAAAAATGCGGGATGGATCCAGACACCCAGCGCGACGCCGGTGAGCACGAGCGCCCCGGCGGCGATGCGCACCTGGCGTTCGAGAGAAATGGCTTTCGCCCCGCGATTGACCGCGAGGCCGGCGTTTTCCCAGGCCGTGACCCCGCCGTCGAGAATCACCACGTTTCCGCACCCGGCGGCCTTGAGCTTTTCATAGGCTTGCTCGGCGCGTTTGCCGCTGCGGCAGATCAGCACGCACTGCTCCACCTCCGCGGCGGCTCGCTTGACCGCATCCATGTCGAGCCGGTCGAGCGGCATCAGCTGCGACCCCGGAATGTGGATTTCCCCGTGCTCGGCGGGGGTCCGGACGTCAAGCAAGGCGATCTGCTTGCCGGATTGAAGTGCGTCGTGGAGTGGCTTGGCTTGAATCTTCATACAGTTGAAATCACCATATCGCCACATAGTTATGTTTGCAAATTAAAATTCGCGTGCTATGGATTTACATCGTGAAACTTCAAGCGGACCAACTCGAACGCGTCGCCAATTTGTTCCGCGCCTTTGCGGAGCCGACGCGCTTGGCGATTCTCCAGGAGCTGAAATCCGGCGAGATGAGCGTTTCCGAGATCGTGGCTCTTCTCCCCACCAGTCAGGCGAATGTTTCCAAACAACTCAAGCTGCTCTACGACGCCGGGCTCGTCACCCGTCGCAAGCAGGCGACACAGGTGCTCTATGCGATCGCCGAGTCGATGGTCTTTGAACTTTGCTCCCTGGTGTGCGAGAAGTTGAACCGTGATTCCGCAAAGCCCGCCAAACTCCGGTTCTAATCGCCAGCCTTGGCGGAAAATCCTGCCCGCGGTCCTGGCCACGGCGGCCTTGGGCCTGGCAATCGGCTGGTTCGTCCGCCCGCGCCCGGAGACCCTTGCCCCGAAGGCGGTGGTGGCGGATGCCCGGCCTGGCAGGCCCGCGTATACGACGGGTGAGGCCTCCGCGGACGGAATCGGGAAATTCTTCCACGGCCGCGAAATCGCCAAGGTCATGGGCCACCCGGCGATCGGCTGGCTGGAACGCGACGAGCGCGAGCATGAGGAAGCCCCGAGCCGGGCGATCGATGCTCTGGATCTCGCCCCGGATGCGGTGATCGCGGATATCGGTGCGGGCTCCGGGTATTATTCATTTCGGATTTCTCCCAAAGTGCCGCGCGGGCGGGTGGTGGCGATCGACATCCAACCGGAGATGTTAGTATTTCTACGCAAGCGCGCCGGGGAGCTCGGCGTGACAAACGTGGAGCCCCATCTCGGGTCAATCGACGACCTCAAGTTAGCCCCCGCCTCGCTGGATGCGGCATTGCTGGTGGACGCCTATCATGAATT
>JAYWDF010000231.1:0-2221 GCA_043779985.1 Akkermansiaceae bacterium
GCATCCAGCTTACCGAGACCTCATCCGGCACGATCATTTCGCTCGTCACCAAGCCGGGCGGCGGCGGCCAAGCCGCGCTGGGGGCGCTGGTCGTCACCAGCTCCCGCCCGGCATTCATCGCCGCACCAACCGGGGCTGGACCGGCAGACGGGACGCTGCGGGTCTGGGTTACTTACGGCACGATCAATAGCAGAGTGGCTACTAACCTGACGGATTATTTCGACATCACCACGGAAAAGGCAATCTACGCCAAGGCGACATTTACCACTTCGGGAGGGTTTGCGATTACCTCATGGGAGATCGAGGTTCAAGCTCTCAACTGGGAGATTCCCGCACCATCCGGCCCGCGTCCTAGCACTGGCTATTATGCACTCGGGGCGGTCCATCAAGTCGGTGACAATCTCATCCTAGCTAACAACGGATCGGGATCATTGACCGTATGGCCGCAGATTTCTAACTCATTATCAGGAACCACCGCAGACACGACGATTGTCTGGCGCAGGTGAGCATCAAGGCGACGAGGCTCTTGGCGGATGGGGCGCTTATCACGACGTTTCCGTTGTCGGGTGGTGATGCGACTAGCGGCGGCGTCGCAGGCGGGTATTGTCCGTTTGAGAAATTGCTACTTCCTGGCGCTGTGATGGAGTTCCTTCACGCGGGCCTCGAGGCCGATGGATTCATCGAGTTTTCGGACATCGCGGACCCACAAACCTACGCGGCGGACCAGGATAAGCGGTATAAAGTGAGGACATACAGCGGCAGCGTCACAGTCCCAGATGGGAGCGAGTTTACGCCATCGGACCCGCCGGGTAATGGTTACACCACCTATTACTCGCGGACCACAACAGACAACAGGGTGACAACCTACTCACTCGACTACGCCACCAATCAAACGGGATGGATCATCGAGACGACCGGCACCCGCACGACGGGGGACAGGTCAACCCATGCGACAGTGACAGAGGCTGAGGCTGCGGCAGAGGGGTGGACGCCGCCAGCGACGACGACCATTGACGCATCCAATGCCGCGCTTACCAGAAAAGAGGCGGCAACGGTTTACTCAGGCGGCGGCATAACAGCGACGATTTCCAGCGAGGTGGTGATAGCTGATTTGAAAACATGGTGCGAAGCTAAAATTAGAGATCTAAAATCAAAAGTGGACGTAGTGAACAGCGGAGTGTTCTCGGATAGGACGCTCGAATCATATCACAAGGAAAATCTGAAACTCAAAATAGCGGCAGCCCGCATGACGTGGACTGGCTCAGGGATGTTTGATCCGCTCGCCGGGAAATTTTCCTATTTCATCTCACCGATGGCCCCGGATTTCAGCCTGACGGCGGGGAATTGGAAGCTCGCCGTCTCCGAGGTAATACCGGATGGGGATAGGTATTACGACGCAGCCGGGATGTATGGAGAATCGACATGGTGGGACTCAAATCACAGTGAATTTGGGATTTCCGTAACCGACATCGCGAGCAACATCAGAAGTAATCAACTCGCCGCGAGCTATCCAAACAGCGGAGTCAGTTCCGGTGGGTGGAAGAACATCCATTACCGGGCAGTGTCTCAGGATGGCAAGAAAAGGAAATTCGAGTTCCGGTATAAGTCCACCGAGGGCGGGGCATTGATCACTGAGTCACTGACGACATCCGCGCAGGATGGCTTCGCAAATGCCACCAACTATATCCAAGCATTCTACGAGCAAAGCGTGACGGCCGTCATAAAAACCATCTGGACGTTCGACGCCGACGATAATCCGGTGGTCGAGTATGAGATTCCTGAGGATGGTTACACGTCATCCACTGAAATCCCTGCGTTTCTTGTTTTCAAACACCGGGAGAAATCATCATGGGGATTTCGAGGATTTACTCGCCTGATTGCGCCAAGCGATCCCGAGGCACAATATCCAGAGCCGCTCGATATATTTTACAAGACGGTCACGATCAGCAGCACCGGGCTAAAATATGCTGAAAAGGTTAGTCCATCACCTCCGCCGTTTCTTACAGGCATGACGGCCACCGGCGAGATGAGCGGATCGTTCACTCTCGCGAAACCGAGCGAGTGGAAACTAGGAACCATCGACACCACGGGGCAATGGTCAAAAATGACCACTGAGAAAGCATCACCCTTCAAGCTGGATTGGACCGCCGCCGGAAAATCTGGCAGCTATGAAATCGGGATTTCAGGTTCATCACCGGGATTCGTTTCAGTTAGCAATCCG
>JAYWDF010000232.1:0-2220 GCA_043779985.1 Akkermansiaceae bacterium
CGTGGTGCGAGTGAA
Source organism: Akkermansiaceae bacterium (assembly GCA_043779985.1). Taxonomy (GTDB): domain Bacteria; phylum Verrucomicrobiota; class Verrucomicrobiia; order Verrucomicrobiales; family Akkermansiaceae; genus Luteolibacter. The sequence goes on from JAYWDF010000232.1 coordinate 16, forward strand.
GGACGTAAGTCTTCACCCGACCCCTCCTTCGCGGCTTTCCGCGTCAACGATGGCGAGAATCGCTAGCTTGAGACCTCGACCAAGCTGCGGCCATGACTCGACCACCCGCGCCAGCATTTGCCCATCCGGGTCAGAAATCTGTGCGCTTATTTGTGTATACCCCTCAATCAGCGATCCTTGGGCGGACTGATTATCAGCACCTTGCGTCTGAAACTCCGCAAGTTCGAAACCTGCAGCGCGCACCAGGAGGAGTCTCCCGCGACGGGATCTTGCTTCAAATCACCCGTGACCACAGCACCTTGAGGTAGCGGGATTCCGGGTAGTTCGAGAGCGTCGGATGGTCCGGTCCGGCGCCGGTGCGATCGAATGTTTGCAGCCGCTTGTTCCGGCGGTGGGCGGAGGTGATGACGATTTGCTCGAACTCGCCGGCACCGAGCATTCCCGAGCACGAGCAGGTTACGTAGAGTCCTTCCGGCGCGACGAGTTGCAGCGCGAGTTTGTTTAAATCCGCGTATTTTGCGATGCCGGTTTCATCCTCGCGGCCGTGAATGAATTTCGGCGGATCGGCGATGACCAGATCCCAAGTGCGGCCGTTTTCAATCATGGTCCGGGCCCAGGTAAAGGCGTCGGCATGGGTGAATTTAACGCGTGCGTTGTTCAGGTTGGCATTGCGCTTGGCCATGGCGATGGCGGTTTCATCCAGGTCGACACCGGTGACATCCTCGGCTCCGGCAAGAGCGGCGGAAATCCCGAATCCTCCGGTGTAGCAGCACAGATCGAGCACGGTCCGCCCCTCCGCCAGCGCGCCGAACTTTTTCCGGCTGTCGCGTTGGTCGCAGAAAAACCCGGTCTTGTGGCCTTCGCTGAAGTCCACCTCGTAGCGCACGCCGCGCTCGCGGATTTTCACCGAGCGGACGTTGTCCGATTCCACGCCACCGCGGTGCGGGATGCCTTCGATCCGCGCCAAGTCCTGATCGACGCCGACCACCACGCGCTTGGTGTCGAAGCATTCGTGGAGCAGGGGAAGCCACTTGGGCAAACGTTGCCAAGCCGCGAGATTCGTGATTTCCACCGAGAGCACATCGGCGAATTTATCCGCCACGATGCCGGGCATGAAGTCCGCGTCGCCGTGGATTGCGCGGTAGCTGTCGGTTTGTGCGTCGAGCTTGAGCACCTCGCGCCGCAGCTTGGCTGCGCGGCGGATCGCGTTTTCGAAAAAGGGTTCATCCTCAAGCGGTTCCAGCGAATGACTCACCACCCGCAGCGGCATCCGCGATTTCGGATTCCACAGGCCCCAGCCGAAAGGGGTGCCTTCCTTGCCCAGCACGAGGACGAATGATCCCGGCGTCGCATCGCGGGAAACCTCGCCAATCATTTTCGGCCAGATCGAGGGGTGGAACGTTTGATACTTGAGTTGGACAGTCGGCACGGCGGAAATACGAAGTAGCGGAGGAAGAATGTCGAATGATTTCACGCCTGCGAGGCGATCGTCGCACCAGGTGGAGTCCAAAAGCGCAGAGGAGCGCGAATCTGGCAAAGCGAGCGAATCCTGAACCATCAGAGGCAATGCCGGACTCGATCTCGCCAAAAAAAACTCGCCAGATTCGCCAGATTCGCGGTGGAGCCACCTCTTTTCCACAAACCAAGTTTGCCACATCGCCCGCTTTAGGGAACGGTGCGCCTTTATGAAAATGCACCGCATCCTCGCCGAGGCCGCCTCCACCATCGCCAAGTCCGTCTTCCGCGAGCACAAGGTCCTCGACCACGAACTCGCCATCGCCTTTGAGGAAAATCCGAAATGGGGCAAGCGCGACCGCAGCTTCATCGCGGAAACGGTTTTCGAAGTCGCCCGCTGGCGCCGCGCCCTGAGTTTCCTCGTCGACAGTGAGGAAACCACTGCCCTCTGCGCCGCTCAATGGGTCCGCATGGGCTATGAGATCCCGGAATGGTGGGCTTATAACGGCAAAACCGCCGAGGAAATGAAGGCTCGCGAAGCCGAGCTGGCCGACCAACCGCGCGCCGTGCGTGAGTCGATCCCGGATTGGCTCGACGCCCTCGGTGTCGCCGAACTGGGCGATGCCTGGGACGCCGAACTCGCCGCGCTCAACCAGCGCGCCTCCGTTTTCCTCCGCGTCAACACCCTCCGCAGCACCCGCCCGGAAGTCATCGCCTGGCTTGCCAGCTTCCACATCGTCGCCACCGAAG
>JAYWDF010000233.1:0-2217 GCA_043779985.1 Akkermansiaceae bacterium
AGTTGCTTTTCGTTTTTGAACTCCGGGAGCGGAGCTTGGAACGCCGCGAAGGCGCTTCCGCTCAAGGACGCCACGAGGGCGAATGTCAGTTTGTATTTCATTTTTGTTCTATGTGTTCCGGTTTCCCATTGGAAGATGGGGATAAAGTAAATGGATGAAGCGAAACGCGGAGGCGCAGAGGTCGCGGAGGAAGACGCTGAGAAGAAGGATTGGAGTAGTATGTGAGCATTTAGATATTCTCTGCCACTCTGCGTTTCGATTGATCTTCATCGCTTCGTCGGGGGGATTTAGTTTGGTTAGTGAACGGAGTTAGCTGATCCGAAAGCGGTCTTCAATTGGACTTCACGAGCTCGATTACCTGCGCCCACGCCCAATCGACTCGGTTGCCGACGCCGCTGAGGGCGGTTTTTTGAAAATTCGCGGCGAGCGCGCCTTCGGCGACCTCGTCCCAGAATCCGACCCGGCCGTCTTCGTCGATTTCTGGCAGCAGGACCTGCGCTGGCTCACTGCGTGCGGTGAGGGCGGAGAGTTCCGTCTCCAGGATTTTTTCCGGGGCCAGCAGCAAGAGAGGCTTGCCGGGGTAGTTGTCGCAGGAATGCACGCTTTTGCCGCTGCAGAGGATTCGGTCCGCGTCTTTCACCTGCTCACCTAATAGAATTTTCACATCAGCTGCCAGCGCCATTTCGCGCAGCAGCTTGGCATATTGGTCGCCCATCACGGCCTCGTCCACGATGCAGCCGATGGAACGGCCTGTGGGGGTGCGTGAGGCAAGGGTGGTCACGCTGCGGTTGCCAGCACTTGCTTCGAAGCCCCGCTTGAGTGGGTCCTTCCCGCTTTTCAGGATGCCCACCGTGAAAAGGGCGGCACAAGCCGCCAACACGCTGCCTCCGGTCGCCAGTAGGTGGACCTTCCCAAGCCTCCTCCTCTTGCCCACGGCGAGAGTCGCCAGCAGCGCGGCGCACGCGGCCGGGACCATCCACAACCGCCAGTCCTCCATGGTGGTGCTGAAAATTCCTGCGACGAGGAAGGCCAGGATCGAAGCTCGCAGCGCGGCCGTGACTGTTTCCCCGCGGCGGGGCCTCGTCCAGACCCAGAACAATACGAATCCTAGCAGAACCGCGCCGGACCACAGCCAACCCTGCTCCACCAGGAAGGTCAGGTAGCTGTTTACCATCGTCCGATACCCCTCCTGCCGTTCGAGCGGCTGATACCACTGCATGTATTGCTCGCCGGACTTCCCGGTGCCGAAGCCGTGGACGTTCTCGGCAGCCATTTGCAGGGCGCCGTTCCATAGCTCCATCCGGTTTCCCACCGAGGCGTCTTTGCCAAGTGCTTCCGTCGAGCGGGTGCCGAGGCCGTTCCACATCGTGCCTGCCGCCAGGACCGCAGCCAACATGACCGAGAACCAAATTTCACCCCGCTTGTGCCATGTTGCCTCTTGTTTCCTCCCCCGCAATGCCGCTTGGCCGCTCAGGTAAAGCAATGCCACTGCCGCCGCGACGAGGCCACCCCGGGAAAATGTCATGATCAGGCAATACCACGCCGCCAGCAGCCCGCCCGCCGTCGCCAGCAGCGCGGGGATCTTCAGCCACTTGTTCCCAAGCCGCCATGACACTTGCCACAGGCACCACAGGAGCGGCACCGCGCAGGCGAAGAGCACCGCCGCCTTATTCGGGTTCTCGAAGCCGAAGCTCCAGCGCAAGGTTTCCCCATAAAAGTATTCTACCGGTGTTTCCATGATTATTGTTCTTCCTCCTTTTGTCCCCACAGTTTGGCGATTCCTTCACTGGGTAGATAGATTCGTGAGTCTTCGGCGATCGCTTCCCGGGCATCCGTGCCATTCGGGAAATATTTCCAATCCTGCCCGTCCCCCACGAAGGGCATCTTCTCGCCTGCTAGAGACAGCCGCTCCGCCGTCGGGGTTTGGTAAGATCGGCGCTTTCCAAGATTCGACATGGTCAAATCGTCGTAAAACTTGATGAATTCCATGTCCAGCTTGTCCACGGCCGCACTGCCCTCGTGGACCATGCCCAAATAGGAGCGAAAAAGCGGAGCCGCGCCCACGTTCCTCAAGCGGTCGACCACTTCGAGCGACGCATCATAACTCTTATCCGACTCGCCGATCGTCACCAACCATGCCACTTGGTTGCAGCGGGCGTTGGGCGCGTCGAACCAGCTCGATGAATTCACTGCCACGGCCGTCACCCGCTCCGGCAC
>JAYWDF010000234.1:0-2216 GCA_043779985.1 Akkermansiaceae bacterium
AAACGACGTGTCCCGATTGAAAACGCCGCTGCGGAACATGCCGTCCGCCAAAAACGTGCCGTCCTGCTGCCGTGTCAAAACATCGCGCCGACCATCACCCGTGTAAATCCTGACATGGGTGGCGTTAACGCCTGAGCCGGCCGGAATCGGCTCAATGTGAACATCATAACAATGCTCCCAATGCGAACCCGACGTGCCACTCCCGCCATGCTCCAGCGAGCGATACGTCCATACCAATTCCAACGGAGGACCAGCAGGCACGGGCACGGAGAGATCACACTCCTGCCTGGTGACTTCACCCGGCAGCGCTCGGAATACTGCGGTCGCCTCCCCGATTTTTGGGGCACCATGCATTTTCTTCGCCGCTGCCGGCTTCACCGGAGGGGAATCACTGGCAAAACCCGACGTTGTCACCTCAAATGTCTGTCCAATCAAAGCGACGGTAGCCCCCTGGGCATCGACAATCCTCCCCCTAATGATCGGCTCACCCGGCGGCAAGCCGTTGAGCGAGATGACCCGATATTGTCCAGGTCCATCCGGTTCCAAAAGAGCGGACACCGACACCGGCGGCGGGCCTGCGAAGTCAAACACGATTGAGCTGCCTGCGGGCAAAAATTGCGCCTTGATGATCAGCGTGCTGCCGTTGGAAACCACCGCTGGCGAGACAGAAAAAACTTCCGGTTGCGGAATATCGATCTGATAGAATGCCCGGGTGCCCGCGGGTTCCGGGTCCAGCCACGATCCATCTGTCCCCTCCGCCACCACCACCGCTCGGTCCCGCCACGTTTCAGCCAGCGTGGTGGAACTTCGCACCCGGTAGCGGGCCCCGGGAATGGCGTCCCATCTAATCAAGCTCTGTTTGCCGTTCAGACCGGTGGTGAACTGGATGGACGGCTGCAACGGTGTCTCATCAGCAGCTGCCAGCCCAGTCATGATCAACAGCAGGGCGGCGCAGCAAAAGGTTCGTGGTTTGGGCATTTTCATGGCGAAGAAGTTGGTGAGGGAGAACCATTGGCAACAAATGTAGTTTCCCCCGCCTCTTTGACAAGATCTCTTATAGGAGCGGCTCGATCCATAGTCTCGCTTCGCGGCGACGGAATCTCGCGCCGCCCGGAAGATTGATCGCCGCCGGATTATTCACATCCAAAAGGCTCATGGCACGCTCGATCAGGGCACGATCCGGCGAGTGAATCTGGTGATCGATTAGAAATTTCCGCAAGGCGATCCGCTGAAGTGCGCGGGGCAGGTTAAGCAATGCGCCGAGATGCAGGCGACCTTGTGGATCGAGGATATTGATCTGAGCAAGAGCCCAGGATTCGAGCGCTTCGACATCCGCCACGTCTGCCGCGCCGCGCACGAAAGCGAGCGCGGCGTCGCGACCGGAAATTTCCCCTAGAAGCGGCAGAGCCTCGTTGCGCAAGCGGTTTCGCACGGCAATGGGCAAGGCGTTGCTTGCATCTTCGCGCCAGCGGTGGCCATGCGAGATCAGCCATTCTATCAATTCGTCCCGGCGGATTCCTAGTAGCGGGCGAATCAGGTCGAGGTGTGAACCGGACTCAGTCACCAGCAGTTGCTCCGCTTTCATTCCGCGAAGGCCGTGGGAGCCACGCAGGAGATTCCACAAGACCGTTTCAGCCTGATCGTCGGCGTGATGGGCGAGGATGACGCGCGGGCAGCGGTGCTTCTTCGAGCAGTTGCCGAAAAACTCGTGCCGGAGATTTCTCGCCGCGGTTTCCATCGACTCGCCAGTCTGCTTCATCCGGGCGGTGACGTCGGCCCGTGCCGTTTCATGCGCGAGTCCGATAGAGTCGGCCAGTTTGACGACGAACCGTGCATCCCCGGTGGAAGCCCGCCCACGCAGGGTGTGATCGAGGTGGCAAACGACGAGATTCCGGAATCCCGCAGCGACTAACAAATGCAGCAGCGCCACCGAATCCGCGCCGCCCGAGACGCCGACCAGCCAGCGCTTCCTTCTGGACGCGCTGGCGAGCCACGGGATTTTCTCGGCGAGGGTCACGGGCGGCATCGTGTGGGGTCAGACAACGTCCCGCAATCCAATCCAGCGTTGTCGGCCAATTCCCCAAAAATCCGCGTGATTCGCTCGATTCACGGTGCCTTCAATCGGTGCTTGGCAGCGCTGCGGATTCTCACAAAACTTCGCCCATGCAGACCGCCTCGTTTCTCAAAGACCTCTTCGACCTCTCAGGAAAAACCGC
>JAYWDF010000235.1:0-2216 GCA_043779985.1 Akkermansiaceae bacterium
GGTGTCCAGTAGGATTGCTCGCGGTGCCAGTACCGCGGAAACCATCCGCGCGGATAATCCGCCGCCACTGCGTGGATGAACTCGTTAGGCGTGTGGGAAAACGCATCCGGTCGCAAGTGCAGCGCCACGAGGGCGGCGGACTCGGTGTTAGCGAAATTCAATCGCAGAAATTCAGCCTCGGCGCAGGGTGCCGGGATGTGACTGCGTAGTCCAAGGGCATGGGTTGCATGATAGATTTTCGACCAATTCTCACCATCCACCGAGATTTCAATGTCGTAACTTCGCGGCGGCATTGTCGCGGGCCAGTCGATGACCAAGCCGCCGAAGCGCACGAGTCGACCGAAGTCCACCGACCACCGCGGTGCGGGATCGGACTCCTCCGCCTGCCATCCGCTTGGGGATCCCGCTTCAAACACCGATTCCGGCGGATTGCTCGGACGGTGGCTGGATGCGGTGACTTCTTTGGGCAGATACAAGGTCTGGTCGTCCAGTGAGAGATCCGAAAACCACACGCTGCCCGTCCCGCCCGGCCCGGCGGCGATCACCAACTCAATGGCTCCGACCACGCTCGGTGCTCCTCCGCCGGCGGGGCCCCACGCGAAGGGCAGGTCCCGTTCGCGAATCCGGCGTCCCGTCCATTGCGCGGGCAGCTGAAAGTCCTCCTGAAGGTAGCGCCAGGCGTTTGAGCCGCTCGGGTCGGCGATCTTGAGTTCAAAATTGTTGGGTAATCCCTCACCACGCATGGAAAACGCCAGTTCAAAAGTTTTCGGCAGCGCGAATTGCACCTCCTTCCGCGCCACGACGAAGCCGCCACTGCCGTGGAAATCGAAGTCCAAGCGCAGCGCGGGTTTGCCATCTGGCCCGTCAGCGGGGGTAAAGTGGCACTCAGCCTGGCCCGAGGCGAAAACCCGCCACGAGGCAGGATCTTCAAAAAAATCAGCAAACAAGTCGGATGGCATGAAGGGAATGGGCTTGGACCGAGGCTATTCATCCAGTCCACCGATGCCAGAAGAGAGTTTCCCGATCGTGCGGAAAAAACATCCGGTCCTTCGGGTTGGCGTTTTGCGATCCCGGGCTAAGCTGCTCGGGATGTCGCGTTTTTTCGTTTCACTTCTCCTGATGCCGCTCGTCCTCGGTTCCTGCTTCGCACCGATTGGCACCTTGGATTACCCTCAGAGCACCAGCGTTGGGGCTGGCTACCGCGTCACTCGGAATCTGGTTTACACCCCGGAGCATTGGCCGGAACCGGTGCTGGGGGATTTCTATCTTCCAAAGTCACCCCGCCCGGTGCCGGCGGTTCTGTTGGTCCACGGCGGTGGATGGACCGGCAAGGACGGGCGCTGGCAAATGGACCCCATCGCCCGACGCTTGGCAAAAAGGGGCTACGCGGTGCTCAACGTCACCTACCGCCTCGCACCACGCTGGACCTACCCGGCTCCGTTAGAAGATCTGCGGGAGGCGGTGAAATGGCTGCGGGCCCATGCCGCGGAGCAGGGGATCGATCCAGAGCGTATTGCCACTTTCGGCTATTCGGCTGGAGGCTATCTGGCGGCGCTGACCGGGTTGACCGATGGGTCGCAGAGTTCGCATATCCGGGCGATCGTTACAGGCGGGGCGCCGACTGACCTGACGTTCTATCCGGGGGGCGATCTGGTGCCACAGTTTCTCGGCGGCACCCGGCAACAGATTCCGGAGCGTTTCCGCGAGGCTTCCCCGGTCAACTATGTCACCCCGAAAAGCCCGCCGATGTTTATCTATCAAAGTAATGGGGACCAGTTGGTGCGTCCTGAACATGCATGGGCGATGATCCATGCCCTAGAGAAAAACGGCGTGCGTCATGAGACGTATTGGCTGGAAGGCCGCGATCACATCGCTGCGTTTCTGCTCCCCGGTGGGTCGGTGGACGCGGCATTGGATTTCCTCGACCGGGAAATGCGTTAGCCTGGGCGTTCGCGTTCCGCTGCACCCGGGATGCTGGGATATTTCACCCAAAGCATATTTCCAAATTTCCCGGGCGCGGCGCGATCACGGGCCGCTCGTCAAGTGGTGCTTGGAAATTGCAGCGCCGCAGGTAAGCCTTGTTCCACCCATGAGAACCCAATCGTCCATCGCCCGCATCGCGTCATTTCTTATCCTGCTTGTGCCAATCTTGGTGGCGGCAGAGCAGCCTTGGGTGCCGCTCTTCAACGGCAGGAACCTCGATGGCTGGACGCCGA
>JAYWDF010000236.1:0-2215 GCA_043779985.1 Akkermansiaceae bacterium
GAGTCCCGGCAAATGGCGAGTCCTTTACCACTCGGTCAATCGCCCCTACAAGACCCCGGAGTGCATGGAAGCCTTGGAACGGGCGATGCGGGCCAGCCCAACCGATGTGTTCTGGCTACAGGAACGGTGGAAAGTTTACATCGGCCCGCAGCGGTCGATCCGTGACTGGCTCGGTCCCGACTCCTGCGGCGAGGGCACACCGCACCGCGCGCTGTTGTGGCTGCCGGGCACCCCGGATGCTTGGAAACTTTCCGAGGAATGGGCTCACCCGGATGTGATCTACGAAGTGGTTCCCCGTCACGCCGGACCGGACCGCGATGACCGCGACAGTTTGGTGAAATACCTTGATAAAATCGATGCGTCCGCCGCACTGCCGATTGACTACATCCTGACCTGCAACGCTTCCAAGGCGTTGGTGAAAGCCGCCCGGCGCAATTCGATCCAGCTCGTCTCCCTGCCATGAAAATCATCCAAATCCTCCCGGAACTCAACGCCGGCGGCGTCGAAGGCTGCGTCGTGGAAATGGCAGCGTATCTGGCAAGCAACGGCCATGAATCCATCGTCATTTCAAACGGTGGCCGCCTGGTCGCCGATTTGGAAAAAGCTGGCTCGCGCCACATCCAGATGCCCGTCCACCGTAAGGCGATTAGATCTCTCCTGCAAATCTGCTCTTTGCGCACCCTGCTCGCGGTGGAATGCCCGGATATCGTTCACGTCCACTCTCGCGTGCCTGCTTGGCTGGCTTGGTTAGCTTGGCAAGGCATGGATCCCGCCAGCCGCCCGCGGCTGGTGACAACCGTGCATGGCTTTTATTCTGTGAACGGCTATTCGTCCATCATGACCCGGGGCGAGCGGGTGATCGCGGTTTCCGAAAGCATTCGCGAATATATCCTAGAAAACTATTCAAAAACGAATTCCGCGGTCATCCGGCATGTTTCACACGGGATCGAGCAAAAGTCCTATCATCCCGATTTCCGCCCCTCCGCCGAGTGGCTCACCCGCTGGCGAACCCAGTATCCGGGACTTTCCCAAAAGCACACGCTGCTCCTCCCCGGCCGCATCACGCGCCTGAAAGGTCACGAAAATTTATTCCAGCTCATCGCCGCCCTGAAGCACGAGGGCAAAGCCGTTTGCGGCCTCATTGCAGGAGATACCCACCCAAAAAAACGCGCTTACCTCCGGGAACTGCATCAGAGAACCCGGGAGCTCGGAATCTCCGACGACATCATTTTCCTAGGCCATCGTGGCGACCTACGCGAGATCATGGCCGTTTGCGATATCGTCCTGGCACTTTCCCAGCAACCGGAGTCTTTCGGTCTTACGGTGCTCGAAGCACTGGCTCTGGGCAAACCGGTTGTCGGCTACGATTGCGGCGGCGTCGGAGAACTACTGGCGGCGCTTTTCCCGGTGGGCAAAGTGCCCTGTGGCGACAAGGCGCGCTTGGTCCAAGTGATCAATGCCGTGCTCGCGGCTCACCCGCAGCCTTTAGCCGTGGGCGAGCCGTTCACCCTGAATGCCATGTGCCGCTCGACGCTGGACGTTTACCGCGAGCTCGCCGGGTGATTTTTTCCTACCCATCCGGCCGCCCGCCGTGTCATGTATCCAGCAGCTTCATGAACCATATAGCCATCGTCGGACTAGGATACGTCGGCCTCCCGCTCACCCTGCAGTTCGCACGTTCCGGTGCCTCCGTTCTCGGGCTGGACATCGATTCCCGCAAGACGGACGCGATCAACGCCGGGCAAAGCTACATCAAGCACGTCGCCGCCGGTGAAATCGCCGCGCAACGCGCCGCCGGAAAATTGGAAGCCTCCACCGATTTCTCCCGCATCGGCGAGGTCGATGCGGTGATCCTCTGCGTCCCCACGCCGCTGAACCACTTCCGCGAGCCGGATCTCAGCTACGTCCTCGACACCGGCAAGGCGATCGCCCCCTTCCTGAAAAAGGGCACTCTCGTCGTCCTCGAATCCACCACCTATCCCGGCACCACCGACGGCGAGCTCCGCGCCGTGCTGGAAGTCGGCTCCGGTCTGGTGGCGGGCACCGATTTCCATCTCGCCTTTTCTCCCGAGCGGGAAGATCCCGGCAATCCGGACAGCAAGGTCGCCGCCATCCCCGAGTAGGCTCCATCCGCCTCATAAATCAATCATCATGACTCCACTTCCCATCACAATATCCATTCTAACATGGAAGTCCCCCAAGACGCTCCAGCGGA
>JAYWDF010000237.1:0-6589 GCA_043779985.1 Akkermansiaceae bacterium
GTCAAGTACGGCCCGCGGCGCGAGGGTGACCCGGCTTCTCTGGTCGCCGATCCGTCGCTCGCCAAAGAACTGCTCGGCTGGGTCGCGAGTCGCAAGGACATCCGCGATATGGTCGGACCCGCATGGATCTGGACCTGCGGGCCGAACGGCGGAAGATTTCCACAAAACAAAAAACAAGCGTAACTGCGATGTATTGACATTTGCGCTTGCGGATTTCCCGTGATGGCGTGATGTTTTTCCGAATCCTACTTGAAACCCATGAACTCAGTTGATTTTAAAATCGATTCTCACCGGCAGCAGCGTGCCTTCACCTTGGTGGAGATGCTCGTCGTTATTGCCATCATGTCCATTTTGATGACCGCCGGGGCGATCGGCCTTGGTGGGATGGGAGGCAAAGGAGTCACCAGCGGGGTCGCCTCTTCGGAGTCACTGTTTGACGAAGCTCGTTCGATCGCCGTCGGCCAGCGCACCAAAGCGCGGGTGTTGATTGCCAAGGATCTCACCAATAATCGTGGCGACAACCTTCGCCGAATCATTGTCGCGTCTGCGGAAATCGATGCGGCGACGGGATTGGAGAAAAGCCCTCAAAATTGGATTCTCTCCAGCCGAGGAGTGGTGCTCCCGGAGCAGACGTTTTTCAGTCAGGACTACAGCAAGAAGGTCCAAAGCTCGTCAACAGGTACCATTGACACCATGACCCTGCCGGCCAGCGCAAAGTCAGCATACGTCGGCTCCTACTATTACTACGAATTCAACTCCGAAGGGATTTGCACCACGCCGGGTGCCAGCTTCGTTCTCGGCGCGGGAGCTCGCAAATTGAACGCGGCGGCGACCGACAAGCCGAAAGTCACGACGGCCGGCAAGCGCGACTTCGGTGGCTTCGTCGTCTGGCGAAATGGCCGCACTTCGATGTTCCGCAGTCCTGCGCAAATCGCCACGGCCCTTCAAAACCTCAGCCCTGGCTCCACTTTTTAATTCATGAAACCGTCCTCCATCGTCCGCCATCGCGGCTTCACTCTCCTTGAGACGGTCATCGCCATTGGCGTTCTGGCCGTGCTCCTTACCGGCTTTATGGTCGTCTTCGCCCCGGCTGCCGATGGCATCCGCAAGTCCCTCAACGTTCAACAGGCCGATCGGCTTGCGTCCACGCTGGAGGAGGAACTCGTCACCCTGCGGACCGGCCAAGCCACGGGTTCGATCAAGACCGGTTTTGATAAATCGTTCGACTGGATCAAGAGTGCCAACACCGCCACCAACGCGCTGTTTGTCTATCAATATCGGGGCAAGGTCTCCAGCTTGCGTCCGGACGGAACCCCGACCCCCGAACCGATGGTGAAGGATAATCTTCCAGGTAAGGATTATGTGGTGGTGCCGATGATGCGTCGCAAGAGCGACCCGAATTTCGCGGGAGATCTGGCCGCCGTAGAGGGTGCCGTCTACTTGGTGAAGTGCACGCAGCTGATTTTCAACGGCGGGCAGCTCACGACCGGGACAGCAGGCTCGATCAAGGATCCCAAGACCGGTACTGTCGCCGCTTCCTCGGATGTCTATCCGGAAGCTGTGATCGCGTTCTCGGCTGAGTTCCACATCATGCCCGCGAAGACTCCCGGTTATTTTGACAGTGCCGCGTTCAACACGAAGTTCACCGGCGCCAAGAACCCGGTCTTCACTCGCAACCTCGCTGTCCGCCGCTAATTCTATTCCTTAAAAACCCCTTTATGAAAATCTCTCGGAGTTCTATCAAACAACGCGGCTTCACCCTGATGGAGCTGATGGTGGCCATGGCGATCACCACCATCATCGTTACGGTGCTGGTTTCCATCACCTCGATCGCGCTGGATACGTGGAATCGCAGCCGCTCCGAGCTGCGGGCTTCCCGCCAGGCGAAGGGAATGATCGACACGATGGCACGTGACTTTGAATCGCTGGTCACCCGGCGGGGAAATGCCAACAACTGGCTCTCGGCTGTCGCCACTACCAAAACGATCGGGACGAAGCTCGAAAGCACCAATGCCTCGGACTTGATCTTCTTCACCGCCGCGACTGACCGTTACAATGGCCAAATCGGGGTCACCGGAACCGACAAGGGCGGCGATGTTTCCTGTGTCGCCTATCAACTGGAGTATAAAGATCCGATGGGATCAGCCAGCTCCGGATTCGAGACCTTCGTTTTGAACCGGGTCTTGGTAAATCCTGATAACACGTTCACGGATCTGCTGGGGAAGACGGATCTCACCACGGCATTTGCAGGTTCCACCTACGCCACGCTGCTTTCTGCTCCTGAAAACTTCGTGTGTGAGAATATCTTCCAGTTTTCCGTGACCTTCCACGTGCAAGTGACCCAGACGGCGGGCACGGTGATCAACATGCCCCTGACCGTTGGCAAAGCCAACTCCGGGCAGACCACCAACAGCTTCAAGATCATGGGCACCGGCATCGTGTCCGGCAGCAGCGGATCCTTGACGACTGCCGAACTCGCCTCGGGCCGGATCACTTCGGTGGAGATGGCGGTGACGGTGATTTCGGACTTCGGGATCGACCAACTCAAGCGCCGTAACTTCACGGATGCGCAGAAGAAGGATTTCCTAGCCAAGAATTCCTACCAGTATACCAAGCTGGTCCAGCTTCCCAGCATGTGAACAGGGGCGCTGCGGAGTTTCACGCTGCGTTGGGTGACTGCTCGAGATTGATTCTTAGAGCCAGTCTGCTTCCGGAGGCTTCACCGCTTACAAGGCCCCGAATCGGCGGTGACGGCGTTGGTATTCCTGCACCGCCTCGAAGAGATCCCCTTGCCGGAAATCCGGCCAGAATTTCTTAACGATCACGATTTCCGCGTAGCTGATTTGCCACAGCAGGAAGTTGGAAATCCGCATCTCGCCGGAGGTTCTAACCAGGAGGTCCGGGTCGGGAATGCCGGCCGTTTGCAGGCGCGAGGCAAACAGCTCGCTATCGATGTCGGCCGGGGAGATTTTTCCGGCAACGGCATCCGTCGCGAGCGAGCGGGCGGCGGTGACGATTTCCTCACGACTGCCGTAGGATAATGCGAGGACCAGCGTCATCGTTGTGTGACCGGCGGTGCGCGCCTGGATGCGCTCGATAAGCGCGCGCGTCTTCGCCGGAAGTCGGTCGAGCTGGCCGATGGCGAGCAAGCGGACGTTCTGGCGGTCGAGATCCTTGGCTTTTTCTTCGAGGAAGCGGTCGAGCAGGCTCATCAGCGCGCCGACCTCGGTCGCAGGACGGCTCCAGTTTTCGGAGGAAAAGGCGTAGAGCGTGAGGTATTCCACCCCGAGCTCGATGCAGGCTTCCATCACTTCCCGCACGGATTCCGCGCCGGCGCGGTGGCCTTGCAAGCGGGGCAGGCCACGTTCCTTGGCCCAGCGACCGTTGCCATCCATGATGATGGCGATGTGGCGGGGAACTTCAGGATGGGTGGCCATGGCGGAAGGCGATGCGGATGATGCTGGGGAAAAGGCAGAGTTCACGGGAGCGATGATCTACCGCGTATGATGAAGAGGGGACGACACCCGGATGAAAAACACGAGAAATCAGACCACCAAGGTCTGCACCCGGTCCGGTCCGACTCCCACGAAGGCGATCGGCGCGCCGCAAAGCTCGGCCAAGCGCGCGAGATAGGCTTTCGCCTGGGCCGGAAGCTCTTCGAATTTCGTGCAGGCGGTGGTGTCGTATTTCCAACCCGGCAGCGTTTCATAAACCGGCACCGCGCGGTCCCACGCCTTGCGGTCGGCGGGTGGCAGCTCATGCACGGTGCCGTCGATGTCATAGCCGGTGCAAATTTGCAGCTTTTCGTATTCGTCCAGACCATCGACGTTGGTGACGGCGAGGCCGGTCACGCCATTGACCATGCAGGCGAAGCGGAGCAGCACGGTATCGAGCCAGCCGCAGCCGCGCGGGCGGCCGGAGACGACGCCGAATTCGCGACCGAGGCCGTGGAGGTATTCGGAGAGTCCTTCATCGACAGTAGGAAACGGGCCGGAGCCGACGCGGGTGGTGTAGGCCTTGCAAACGCCGATGACCCGTTGAATCGCGTTAGGTGGCAAGCCGGAGCCGGTGCAGGAGCCGCCGGAGGTGGTGTTCGACGAGGTGACGAACGGATAGGTGCCGTAGTCGATGTCGAGCAAGGTGCCTTGTGCGCCTTCAAACAGAATCGATTTTCCCGACTTCCACGCGGCGTGGAGGACCGGAATCGTGTTGGTGACGTGCGGGCGGAGCCGGGCGAAGGCGGTGTAGACTTCGGCGAGGACTTGCTCGGTGGTGAATTGCGGCAGGTCGTATTTCGCGAGGATTTCATTTACCTCGACGAGGCGCCGGGTGACTTGGGCACGGGTGAAGTCCTCGTCTAACAAATCGGCGATGCGGATGCCGCAGCGGTTCACCTTGTCAGCGTAGGCCGGGCCGATGCCGCGCTTGGTGGTGCCGATTTTTTGATCACCGAGGGCGATTTCGCGCGCGGCATCGAGCTCTTTGTGGAAGGGGAACACGACGTGGGCGCGGTCCGAAATGAGAAGTTTGTCGGGAGTGACGGCGACGCCGAGTGCCTCGTTCCGCTCGATTTCCGCGACGAGGCCGGAGGGGTCGACGACCACGCCGTTGCCAATGATGTTGATTTTCCCATCCCAAAGAATGCCGGATGGAAGCAGGTTTAAAATATAACGGGTGCCCTTTGCGATGACCGTATGGCCCGCGTTGTTTCCGCCTTGGCCGCGCACGACGAAATCGGCGCCTTCGGTGAGGTAGTCAACGATTTTGCCTTTGCCTTCATCGCCCCACTGGAGGCCAACAATAATGGTATTCATGAATTTTTTGAACCGCGAATGAACGCGAATAGACGCGAATGGAAGAAATCAGGAGCTTAAAACGATGCGCTCCCATTCGAGTTTTGGTGTTTTGAAGTTGATGATGAGGCCGATAGGCAGCCCGGTGATGCGGAGATAATTGAGCATTTGGCCACGCTCGATGTCGGTGATTCGGTCGATAGTTTTGGTATCGATGACGATCTTACCGTAAACGATGAGGTCAGGAATGAACTCGCCGACTCGGGTGTCTCTCCACACTACTGGAAATGACCGTTGTTGTTCGTAGGAAATCCCTCGATGCCGAAACTCAACCGCCAGAGAGTTTTCGTAAGGCTTCTCATGAAGCCCATGTCCGATGCCGTTGATGATTTCAAGGGCGCACGAAATGATGGCGTAAACCTCATCCTTCAAAATCAATTCGCGTCCATTGGCGTCCATTCGCGGTTCAAATTATTTGGTCTTGTCAATCAGCGCGGCGAACTCCTCGAAGAAGTAGGCGGCGTCGTTCGGGCCGGGGGCGGCTTCCGGATGGTATTGGACGCTGAACACCGGGAAATCGCGGTGGCGCATGCCCTCGACGGTGTTGTCGTTGAGGTTGATGTGGGTCACTTCGATTTCCGGCGGCAGGGAATCCGGATCCACGGCGAATCCGTGGTTTTGCGAGGTGATGGAAATTTTGCCGGTGCGGAGATCTTTGACCGGCTGGTTGCCGCCGCGGTGGCCGAATTTCAGTTTGAAGGTCGTGCCGCCGAAGGCGTGGGCGAGGATCTGGTTGCCCAGGCAGATGCCGAAGATCGGCAGCTTGCCGACGAGCGCGCTGATTTCCTCGTGGATGTAGCCGAGCGCGGCCGGATCGCCCGGGCCGTTGGAGAGGAAGAGCCCGTCGGGATTTTTCGCCAGGACCTCGGCCGCCGTGGTGCGGGAGTTGACGACCTCGACCTCAAAGCCAGCTTGGCGAAGGCGGCGCAGGATATTGTATTTCAGCCCGAAATCATAGGCCACGATGCGATGGCGCACTGGTGGCAGACTGGCGTAGTAGCCGGTTTTCCCAGCCATCACGTTCGGCAAGGTCCATTCCCGGGATTCCTCGGTCCACAGATAGGATTCCGGGGTGGAAACTTCCTTCACGTAGTCCATGCCTTCCATGGATGGAGAGGCTTTGGCGGCGGCAATCGCAGCTTCCGCATCCAGCTCGGTGGTCACGCAGGCGCGCATGGCTCCCCGCGAGCGAAGGTGCTTGGTGAGGGCGCGGGTATCGATCCCATCGATGCCGAGGATGTTGTTTTCCGTCAAATAAGCGGAAAGCGACTGGCTGGAGCGCCAGTTGGACGGCACCTCGCAAAGCTCGCCGATGACGAAGGCCCGGATGTGGGGCGCGGCGGATTCGGCGTCTTCGGGATTGATCCCGTAGTTCCCGATCTGCGGGTAGGTCATCGCGACGATTTGGCCACGGTAGGAGGGATCGGTGATGACCTCCTGGTAGCCTGTCATCGAGGTGTTGAAACAAATTTCTCCGGTGGTGGTTCCGGTGGCTCCGAAGGCAAATCCTTCGAAACAGCGTCCATCTTCAAGGGCTAGAATGGCAGTAATCGGCACGGCGGCGGCAAACTAGGCAGTCGATCCGGGCGATGCAAGCGAATGCTCATTCTCTTGCACGGCTATCGATCAAAATCGTGACCGGGCCGTCATTCACCAGCGCCACTTTCATATCGACACCAAACACGCCGCGGCCCACGCGCTTGCCGGTTTCCTGCTCCAGGGCGGAGCAAAACGCC
>JAYWDF010000238.1:0-6578 GCA_043779985.1 Akkermansiaceae bacterium
GGTGACCGGGGCATCGTCACGACACAACACGCCGGAGCGAAAGGTCCGGCCGGCGGCCACGTCCAAGGCCAGCTGGAAATCGAGGGGAGCAAGGCCCCGGCCTTTCAATTCCCGGAGCACTTCTTCGTCAAGACCGGAGGGGATGTTCTCCGCAGGATCGGATTCACCTAACCACCGCAGCCCTGCATTCGCCGCAGCGCGGGCGAAGCGGTCCAGCGGCCACGGGTCGTTGACCGGGCCGAAGTCATCGAACGCCAGGATCGCAGGGCCTTTGGCTAACATATCGTCGATGACGGCCGCCGCGGGTTCGTCATTGCCCGTCAGAAACCTCAGGATTTCAAGAGCGGAAATCACGTCTCCTCCCCTCGCCTGCTGGATCGCGCGCACCTTGGCAATCACCGGCAGCCGCGCCTCCCAACCGCATTCAAGATTGAAGCTGATGGTCGCGATCCCCGACGGACTGAGGTGCCGGCGACAAAATAACAGCAGCGCCGCCTTCACCGTATCCGGCACCCAGGAGAAGAACCCATGTGCGATGATGAAATCAAACGGTCCGTCCCTCGGCTCGAAATCCATCAGATCCGCAGCATGAAACGCCACATTCCCCACCCCGGCGCCCGCCGCGCGCGCGCGGGCTTCCGCGATGGATCGCCCGGCCAGATCGATCCCGACGAAGCGGCTCTCCGGCCAGCGCAGCGCGAGCGGCAGCAGATGATGTCCGGAGCAGCAGCCGATTTCCAGAATCCGCGCGCCCCGCGGGTGCGGCACCTGGAGCCCGCCGAGCTTGGCAGCCACGGCGGATACCGCGGGGTCCGCCAGGGGGTGGCTCATCGCCGGATAGACGTGCTTCTCGTAGAGCTCATGGATGACGTCGGACATGGCGGTAGTCTATCAGGAAATCCGCCGGACATCGACACGATCCCAATACATCCTATCCCGCCAATCCCGGAAGCTGTCCTGATAGGGATCCAGCTGGCGGCGTGTCGCCACCGCAGCGCCGGCGACGAGGACTTCATTCATCCCCTCCGGCGTGCGGAGACTCCGCACTTGGGGAAATGCGTCGCACAGGATTTTCCGCGTGAGCGACTGCATGCTGCGGTGGCCGGTGCCGGTCACCAGATTCACCGCGAGCACGCCGCCGGGAGCCACGGCCCGCCGGAGGTGGACTAACAATTCAGGATTCCATGCCTGCGGGCGGAACACATCGGTCTTGCCGGCCAGGTAGATGTCATCGAAGACCACGTCGAACTTGCGCTGGTTTTGCTCCAGCCACGGGTAGGCGTCCGCGGTGTGGATCTCGATTTCCAGGGCATCGAGATCCATGTGCTGGCGGGCGAGGGCGACGATTTCAGAATCGATGTCGATGGCGGTGAGCCGGCACTCGGGCAACAGGTGGCGGAGCACGCGGAAGGCGGTGCCGCCGGCGAGGCCGAGCATGAGGATCGAGCGCGGCGAACCGTCTTTGCGCAGCAGTGCCGCAGCCGCGATGAGGTCCCAGGCGAGCCCGGTCAAAAAGCGTTTCTTGTGAAACGAGGCATGCAGCGCCCCGGCCACGCGGAACTCGGTCGCGAGATCCGATTTCCAGATTTCCAGCGATTGAAAACGGGTGTGGACGGTTTCCGTGCGGCGCATCGGGGAGGAATATGGCTGAGTGATGGAGAGGAGTCGAGGACTTCAGTCCGGTCATTGAAGCGGAAGAACGGAGTGAAGTCCGGGACGACATTGAGCTGGCCTCGCGCACCATTTCGGTAACGATCCAGGGCATGAAGTTCGGCATCATCGGCACTGGCAGCATCGGCCGCCTCCACGCGGCGGCCATTCGCGCGATGAGCGGCGGGACGCTCCATTCGGTGTACAACCGCAGCCCGGCGCTGGATTTCGGCGTGACGGCCCACACCGATCTCGCGGCATTTCTAGCCGATCCCGAGTTGCAGATTGTCACGATCGCCACGCCGTCGGGCGCGCATTTCGACCCTGCCATGGCAGCGCTTCTTGCAGGTAAACATGTGATTTGTGAAAAACCGCTCGAAATCACCACCGCGAGAATCGACTCACTCATCGCCGCGGCCGACGCCAGCGGGATGACTCTCGCGGCCATCCTCAACCGCCGCTTCAATCCGGCGATGGCGGAATTCAAAGCCGCCTGCGAGGCGAATCGCTTCGGCAGGATTGTTTCCGCGTCTTGTTATGTGAAATGGTTCCGCGATCAGGCCTACTATGATTCCGCCGCGTGGCGCGGCACATGGGCGCTCGACGGCGGGGGCGCGTTGATGAACCAGGGGATTCACAGCATCGACGCGCTGCTGCATCTCGCCGGGCCGGTGAGGTCCGTGCAGGCGACCACCGCCTGCCTCGCTCACGAGCGCATCGAGGTGGAGGACTCGGCGGTGGCGATGCTCGAGTTCGAGAACGGCGCCCGCGGCGTGATCGAGGGCTCGACATGCAGTTGGTCCAAGGACGGGCAACCGGCGCGGGTGCAGATTTGCGGCACGGAAGGCTCGGTGTTTCTCGCTGACGAAACCTTCGAGGTCTGGGATTTCAAAACCGCACAAGCCCGCGACGCGACGGTCAAAGCGACGCTCATGCGCGGCAACCAGGCCAGCTTGGGCGGGAACGATCCGACAGCGATCCCGTTTCACCAACACCAGCGGAACTTCGAGGACGTCGTCAGCGCGATCCGCGAGGGCCGCGTGCCGGGCACCTCGGCGCAGGAGGGCCGAAAATCCGTGGCGCTAATCGAAGCGATCTATCAAAGCGCGGCGAACGACGGCGCGAAGATCCGCCTTTAGGGTAGTCCAGGACTTGAGTCCGTTCTTGATCTCCACAGGTGAACGGGCGGGAAGAACGGACTGAAGTCCTAGACTACATTTTCTAACCCGCTTCCGGAAAATCGCTCACTTGCTCGAGCTTGACGTTGTAGAGCGCGGCGATTTCCGGGGCATCGGAAACCTGATAGATTTCCCGATAGTAGATCTCCTTGATGCCGTAGGCGCAGAGCGTCTGCATGCAGGCGGTGCAGGGCATGGTGGTGGTGGCGACGATCTTCGCCTCGCCGCGGCGGAACAGGCTGCAGAGGTTCACCTCGGCGTGGAGCATGAATTTCTGCCGCGCTTCGCGATCATCCCAGAATCCATGTGGCGGGTTATAGCCGGGCGCGAGTCCGTTATAAGCGGTGCCGATCACGCGGTTGTCGAAGTCGAGGGCGGCGGCGCCGACCTTGCGATAGGGGTCCTCCGAGCGCAGACTGGCGACATGGGCGAGGGCCATGGCGTATTGAGGAATGGACAGGCGGCTGGCGGACATGGCCGGAGGATGAGCGGCGGAGCGCGGATTTTCAACCCGCATTCTGCGGGCTGGGAAGAAGGGCCAATCCGCGCCGTGCGCTTCGTTTTCACTTTGTGGAGGCGGGTGGATGTCGCAAGTTCCGCGTGTGGAGCGAACCCGATCAGGCGTGCTGGCAGCATTGGCTGCGTTTTTTCTATGGGGGATTCTGCCGATTTTCTGGAAGCTCCTCGATTTCCTGCCACCGCCGTCGATCGTGGCCCAGCGGACCCTGTGGTCCTTGCTGCTAGTGCTCGGCATCTTACGGTGGCGGGGCGAAGGCAGGGCCTTGTGGGCGGGGCTGAAGTCGCGACGGGCGCTCGGCTGGCACCTGCTTTCCGGATGCTTGCTCGCCTCCAACTGGTTGCTCTACGTGTGGGCGACCCTCAATCACCGGATCATCGAGGCGGCGCTCGGCTATTATCTCAATCCGTTTTTCAACATGCTCTTCGGCGCGCTGTGGTTCGGCGATCGGAACAGCCGCTGGCAACTGGCCGCCATCGCGCTGGCATTGGGCGGTGTCGCACTGCAGGTTCCGGCGGTGGGGCATTTCCCGTGGGTGGCGCTGACCCTGGCGCTGACGTTTTCCCTCTATGCCGTGGTTAGAAAATCCGCCCCGCTCGGATCACTGGTGGGACTCGCGGCGGAAACCAGCCTGCTGGCTCCGTTCGCACTGGCCTGGCTGGTGTTCAGCAGTCGCAGCTCGGCGGCAGCCTTCGGCGGGAGTTGGCCACACGCGGGATTGGTGATCATCACGGGACTGGCCACGGCACTCCCGCTGCTGTTTTTCGGTCACGCGACGCGGACGCTGCGTCTCACCACGCTCGGGATCCTGCAATTCCTCGGGCCCACCTTGCAGTTCTTCATCGGCTGGAAAATGTACGGCGAGCCCATGACCGGCCCGCGCCTGCTTTCGTTCGGACTGATCTGGCTCGCTGTCGCCGTCTACGCGGCAGATGCCAGATCCAGGAGCGCGCTCGAAGCTTAGCCGCTCCGAATCACTCGCTCACGACCAGCCGCATGAAGCAGCTCGGGCCCGAGCGAGGGACCGTGGCCGTGCGGACTTGGTTGGCATCGGGGGCGGAAAGGCTGACCCCATCCGTACTCCAATGCGTCATGTCACTGCTGCATTCGACGGCATAGGCCACGCCGGCCGTGCCCGCGTAAAAGCCGAGGCTCATCTGATTGGCGGTGAATACGGGCTTGGGAATATTGCTGCTCAGGTTTCCGTATGGATTCAAGTTGAGCGCATGTGCCATTAAAAGGCTGACGCCGTCGCCATTGGTGTCGGATTCCAGATTGGTATTCGCGGGCAATCCTTTGGAAAGAAGCCACGAGCTTCCCGGGGTTTCATTTACTCCCATATTGACCGCCGGATAGCCGTTCCACGTCGACTCTGGCGGAACAGGGAAACCGCTGCCGCCATCGAGATAATAGACCGCGAAGCCGGGCGCAACGGAACTAAACGCACTCGCTCCCAGCGACGGAGCCCCGCCCATGAAATTCGCAAAAAGCAAAGTGATTGAATCAGAAAATGCCGACTGCCCGATGCTCGTCGTACTCGCGGGAAAGGTCACTCCTTCCAATTTCTTGCAGGAGAAGAAGGCCCTGCTTCCGATTCCTGTTACTGTGGAGGGAATGATGTATCCGCCACCCAATCCAGAAGGAAAGGCGATTAACAAGCTTTTCGGCTTATCAAACAAAACGCCATTCGCACTACTGAAGCTCGGATTATCGAGATCCACTGAAATGGAAGTCAAGGCACTGCAATACTGAAACACGCGAATTCCAATGAAGTTCACGTTCGCTGAAATCGAGGCGGTCTTCAGTGCATTGCAACTGTAAA
Source organism: Akkermansiaceae bacterium (assembly GCA_043779985.1). Taxonomy (GTDB): domain Bacteria; phylum Verrucomicrobiota; class Verrucomicrobiia; order Verrucomicrobiales; family Akkermansiaceae; genus Luteolibacter. Next base: position 5,168 of record JAYWDF010000238.1, read on the forward strand.
AAAGGCTATTCTCAAGTCTCAACACATTGCCCGGGACCACTGCATTTTCCAAAAGAAAACAGTTAGCAAATGCCCCGCCGCCGATGCTGGTAACACTTAAGGGAATCAAGACAGTCACCAACACACCACAATAGGCGAAAGCCTCATTGCCAATGCTGGCAACTCCGGACGGGATCGTCACTTTCGTTAGTCCTGGGCAATTATAGAACGCCCGGCTGCCAATGCCGGTCACCGGATCATTCTGAAGTGTGACCGGATCCAAGATCGTCGAAGGAATGCTAACTTCCCCCACTGCATCCTTGGGATACCCCGTAATGGTCACCGTAGCACCGTTGTCGAGGTAAGTGAAGTTCCCGGACACATCCGCTGCCGCAGACGTGGCCAGGCAAGCCATGATGAAGAGCATCTTCGTCCCCTGCCCTCCGCGGCGGCCGGGCGGTTCAGGATTCCCAATCGGGTGCGGCAGAACGGACGGGCAATGGGCGGCGGTCATTTCAATTGGTTGAATATCAAGGATTTTAAATCATGGCAATACCCGCGATCAGGTATCGCCCGGCATTTCATCGGGGCGCTGAGGTGAGATTGCGTCAATTCGCCCTGCCGGGCAGCGGATCCTGACTTCGCTGCAAGCAAACCTTGCCGTTGCGGGCCGCGGCGTTTACCCAAAGCGCATGCAAGATGAAGTTCGCGCGCTGTTGATTCTCCAAGACCGTGACCGCCGGTTGTTGGCGCTGGCCAAGGATCTGGAAAAACTCCCCCAGGACGAGGCCCGGGCGAAGGCGAAGCTGGCTGGCGACGAGGCTGCCGTGGCCCGCGCCCATCAGGCCTTGCTCGATTGCGAGCTGCGGGTGAAGAAAATCGAGCTGGACGCCGAGACGCGCCGCACGACGATCAAGCGCTTGAAATTGCAGCAGTTTGAGACCCGCAAGAACGAGGAGTTCGTGGCACTCGGTCACGAGATCGTGCGCTACGAAAAGGAATTGGACAATTTCGAGACCAAGGAGCTCGAAGCCATGGAGGAAGTGGATGGATTCCGGACCGCCAACAAAGCCGCGGAAGCCGCCCGCGCCAACACCCGCAAGTTGGTCGAAGAAGATCTCGCCTCGCTGGCCCAGCGTCATGCCCGGATGGCAGCGGATCGCGTGGAAGTCCTCGCCGAGCGCGAACGACTTCTGGCCGATGTGCCGGAATCGGTGATCCCTCTTTATAACCGCTTGATGAAAACCAAGGACGGGCTGGCGATCGCCCCGCTGCGCGACGGCAAGTGCGAGGGTTGCCACATGAAACTCATCGCCTCCACGGTGATGAAGGTGCAGACCGCCAAGGAAATCGCCCAATGCGAGGACTGCGGCCGGATTCTCTACACCGAGGAGTGAATGGGTTGGGAGTTGAGAGTTGAGAGTTAAAAGTT
>JAYWDF010000239.1:0-2207 GCA_043779985.1 Akkermansiaceae bacterium
TACCTTACGGATCTGCGCCATTTGGATGTTCCGCTCGGCCTTGGTGGTGAGCAGTCGCATGACCGGCGGCTGGATAATCGGCATGAGCGCCATGTAGGAATAGGCCGCGACGGAAACGGGGGATATCAAGTGCGGTGCGAGTTTCATGGTCACGAAGATTGCCATCGGACCGTCAGCTCCACCGATGATGCCGATGGCGCCGGATTCGGAAATACTGAAGCCGATCACCTTTGCCAGGATCAAAGCCACGAAGATTCCCAAGTGCGCGCCCGCACCCAGAAGCACGAGTTTCGGATTCGCGATCATCGGCCCGAAGTCCGTCATGGCACCCACCCCCAGGAAGATGAGAGGAGGCACGATCAGCAGTGAAACTCCCTTGTAGGCATAGTTGAACAGGCCTCCCTCCAGCGCGAGATCCGAGCCCGGGATGTTCACCACGATGCAGGCAAATCCGATCCCTATCAATAGAAACGGTTCGCACTTTTTCACCACCGCAAGATAGATCATGTAGGATCCCACAGCGATCATGACGTAGTTCCCCCAATAGAGTTGGGCGAGGCCCGTCTGCCGGTAGAGCGCGTCCAAGAGCGAAAGAACCTGGTCTATCATGATTTGTGATGGTTGTGGTTTGGCTGGCTTTTGTCAGCGGTTCTCAGTGGCCGCCCTTCAGGTCCTTGTCATCGATTTTCCAATAGCGGTTCACAAGTGGCAGAATGGCTAGCACCACTCCTATGCCGGAGATGATGAAAAAGCTCAGGATGAAATCGACGATGCTGATGATGAGCGCGCCTTCGACGGAATCGGGAATCGTGATCATTGCGGTGGTCTTGGTTAGCGGGGGATCCGCTTCTCCGGCAGAAAGGAAACGGCTTCCGTTCTCCGTTCGTGATTACTTGCACGGTCCACTTCGTGCTGCGACCCTACAAGGCAAAAGCCCGCGTCGGACACCTGATCAGAGGGATTGCAGAACAGTTCGCAAAATATGCGGGTGCGGTGCGGATGATAGCCTCCGCCAAGCTTCCATCTCCGCGGATGGCGGGTTGCAAATCGGGTTCTGGTGGGGCAGGATTGGAATCTCAGCCGGACCATCGGGTGCTGCGCCATGTTTAAATTCATCGAAGCCAACTTGAAAATTCCCGAAGATCCCCATCTCCCGGAGTTGGATTCGATTCCGACCGGACTGGGAGCGACCAAACAAGTGAAGGCGTTATGAAATGCGTGTCATGGAGGCGTTTGAAAGCGCTTTGTTGGAAAGAGACGTTGCAGATCTTCCGCGATCCGAGCAGTATTCTGATCGCGTTTTTCATGCCGGTGCTGATGCTTTTCATTTTCGGTTATGGTATCAATTTGGATTCGTCGCGCTTGAGAATCGGATTGTTGATGGAGGACTCAGGGGAGGATGCGAACGATTTCGCGTCGGCTCTAACTGGATCGGCGTGGCTGGAAGTGCATTCGTATGATTCGCGGTCGGCGATGGAGCGGGCGCTGGTGAATTCGCAAATCCGCGGCTTCGTGGTGGTGCCGCAGGATTTTTCACGGAAGCTCAAACAGTCGGGAGTGACAGCGCCGGTACAGCTGATCGCAGATGGATCGGAGCCGAACATCGCGCAGTTCGTGCGGGCGACGGTGAACGGGGTGTGGCAAACGTGGCAGATGCAGCGGGCGGAGGATCGCGGCGAGAAGGTGAAGCGCGAGATCTCGCTGGAGCCCCGGTATTGGTTCAATCCCTCGGCGGAGAGTAGGAATTTCATCATTCCCGGGTCGATCACGGTGATCATGACGGTGATCGGGGCGATGCTGACCTCGCTGGTGGTGGCGCGCGAGTGGGAGCGGGGGACGATGGAAGCGCTACTGGCTTCGCCGATGACGCGCACGGAGCTGTTATTGAGCAAGATCCTGCCATATTACGGGCTGGGGATGGTCTCGCTGATGCTGTGTGTGTCGGTAGCGCACTATGTGCTGAAAGTCCCGTTCCGCGGGACGTTTCTGGCGTTGTGGGTGGTGGGCTCGTTTTTCCTTCTGAGCGTGTTAGGCATCGGTCTTGCGATTTCCACGGGCATGCGCAACCAATTCAACGCCGCTCAGGCGGCGCTGAACGTTGCGTTCTTGCCGGCGGTGATGTTGTCGGGATTCATCTATGAGATCTCCAGCATGCCGGTCGCGCTGCGGGCCTTCACCCACATCATCCCGGCGCGGTATTTCGTTTC
>JAYWDF010000240.1:0-6567 GCA_043779985.1 Akkermansiaceae bacterium
GACTTGGCCGACTCCGGCGCCGCCAGCGCAATCGACTTGCTAGGACCGATGGACCAGATCGCCGTGTTCGCGGTCGACAGCGAGGCGACAAAAACCATCCCGCTCACCCGCATCGACAACAAAAAAGCCGAACTCAGCGCCAAGGTGATGAAAATCCGCTCCTCCGGCGGCGGCATCTATGTCTATCAAGGCCTCAAGGCGGCTTGGAGCGAACTCAAGAAATCCCCTGCCGGCACGCGCCATGTCATTCTGTTTTCCGACGCTGCCGACTCCGAAGAGCCCGGCGACTACAAGAATCTCATCAAGGAAATGACGGACAACGGCGCGACGATTTCCGTGATCGGCCTCGGCACCGACCGGGACTCGGACGCAGCGTTGTTAGTGGATGTCGCCAAGCTCGGCAACGGCCGCATGTTCTTCTCCGACCAGCCGATGGATATTCCGAAAATCTTCGCCCAGGAAACCGTCACCATCGCCCGCTCGGCGTTCATCAAGGATCCCGTAGGCGCGCAAGCCACCGGTCGCTGGGCGGAAATTTCACCGAAGCCGATCGATTGGTTCAAGCAGGCGGACGGCTACAATCTCTCCTACGCCCGCGAGGACGCGACGGTGTCGCTGGTATCCACCGACGAATACCTCGCGCCCTTGGTTTCCCACGCACGCCGTGGCCTCGGCCGGAGTGCGGCGGTTTCATTTCCGCTCGGCGGCGAGTTTTCCGAAACCACGCGAAATTGGCCCGGCTACGGCGATTTCCTGCAAACCCTGGGCCGCTTCCTGATGGGCGAAGACACGCCACCGGGCATCGCCCTGCGCCACCGCCTGGATGGCACCCGCCTCACGCTCGATCTCCTCTACGATCCCGCCGCCTGGTCACAAAAACTCTCCGCCATGCCGCCCAAGGTCCGGCTTCAAGACGATGCCGGTGGCGCCACGCTTGACCTCCCCTGGCGGCGGATCGCGCCCGGGCATTTCTCACTCTCGCGGGACCTCGACGAGGGCAGCGTCGTCCGCGGTGCGGTGCAGGTCGGGGAAAACGCGCTGCCGTTCGGCCCGCTGAGCGTGGGATCCTCGGTGGAATGGGCCTTCGAACCCGAGCGACTCAGCGAGCTGCGTTCCGTCGCTAGCCAAACCCGCGGCCGGGAGCTGCTGGACATTTCCAAAGCTTGGCTGCGGCCGCCATTTCTAGCGGAAACCTCCCTGCGTCTGCCGCTGGGCATCGCCCTGCTGCTCCTCATCCTAGCAGAGGCCTTGTTGACGCGGACCGGCTGGAAGCTACCGCAGCTTGCACTATCTAACCGGATTCCCAAACCATCCCGGGTAAAAACTCCGAAGCCAGCACGCGAGGAGAAATCCGTCCCAAAGCCGCCAGCGGTCCCGGAGGTCGTCATCCAGGCTCCCGCCCCCACTGAGGAATCCGCGCGCAGCGCTCGATTCCAGCGGGCGAAGGATAAAAAATAGACAACCCTTCATCCCTCCCGTGATCGATTCCCACCACCACCTCTGGAACTATTCGGCCGAAGAATACGACTGGATTGCGCCCGGTTCTCCGTTGGCCCAGGATCAGCTGCTTAGCAGTTTGGACGCAGCCACATCAGCCGCCGGCGTGGATGGCACCATCGTCGTGCAAGCGCGACAAGTGATTGCGGAATCCAAGTGGCTGCTCGCTCTAGCGGATCAATCCGAGATCATCGCAGGCGTCGTCGGCTGGGTGCCATTGGTCGATCCGCTGGTGGAAAACGAACTCGCGCGCCTCGCCGCGCATCCGAAGTTCAAGGGCGTCCGCCACGTTCTCCAAGGCGAGCCGGATGCCTACTTCCTGCGTGACGACTTCCACCGCGGACTGGCCCTGCTTCCGGACCTGGATCTCCGCTACGATCTGTTAATTTTCCAAAAACAGCTTCCCGTCGCGACCCAGCTCGTCGATCGCCAGCCGGATCTCGGCATCATCATCGACCACATTGCAAAACCGGTGATCCGCAATGGCAAGATCGATCCCCACTGGAAAGCCGGCATGACCGAACTCGCCAAGCGCGACAACATCCTTGGCGTGAAAATTTCCGGGATGGTCACCGAGGTCCTCGATCAGGAAATCGAAGAGGCCACCCTCCGCGCCTATTTCGAGGAAACACTCGCCCTGTTCGGCCCCGACCGCCTGTTGTTCGGCACGGATTGGCCGGTCTGCCTGCTCAGGATTGATTCCTACCAAGCTTGGGTGGAAACGGCCCGGGGATTCGTGTCGCACCTCACTCCCGACGAATCCGAAGCCATCCTCCACGACAACGCCGTGCGGATCTACGGCCTTTAAACAGCGCCATCGTTTGGCCAGCAGTAGCTTTCACAATTTTCCCGCACAAGACCTTTACACGTCCCCCATTCGTCCGCATGTTAGGAAAAGGCCTTGGCCGGTTGGGAAGCAACACCCCGCCGACAGGGCCCAGCCCGCAACATCCTGATGAATCTTGTTTTCCTCCACACGGCAGACTGGCAGCTTGGCAAGCCCTTCGCGTCCGTCCGCGACGAGCCGAAACGAAACCGCCTCCAACAAGAACGGCTGCACGCGGTGCAACGCATGAAGGAAATCGCGCAGGACTCCGGGGCATCGTTCATCCTCGTGGCTGGCGACCTTTTCGACTCCTCGCAAGCCACCAAGGCCACGGTTTCCGCCGCCTGCGCCGCAATCGGCTCGATCGGACTGCCGGTGCTGGTGATTCCCGGCAACCACGATCACGGAGGTCCGGGCACGATCTGGCAACAGGAGTTCTTCATTCGCGAGCGACAACAGCTCGCCCCGAATCTCCACGTGCTGCTCACTCCCGAGCCGCTGATTTTGGAAACCGCCATCATTTTTCCCGCACCTCTCTTGCGCCGCCATGACGCCGGCGATCCCACCCACTGGATCCGATCCGCGGTTACCGTCGATCACTTACCTCCAAATCTACCACGCATTGTCCTCGCTCACGGCACGATCCAAGGCTTCGGATCTGCCCAGGAAGATGAAGACGACACCGCATCCGTGGCAAACTGGATCGACCTCTCGCGACTCCCGGCGGAGGGGATCGACTACATCGCCCTCGGCGACTGGCACGGCACGAAGCAAGTCGGCCAGAAAGCCTGGTACAGCGGAACACCGGAAATCGACCGCTTCCCGAAAGGCGATGGAAACGATCCCGGCAACCTCCTCAAAGTCACCGTCGCTCGCGACCAAGCGCCACAAGTCGAGAAAATCCCTAGCAGTCGATTTCTCTGGAAGGATCTTGCCTTTCGCTTCTCCGACGACGCGAGCCTAGACCTCTTCGCTGCCACATTGGACTCCACTCTCGGCCAACGGGGCGACGAGCACCTGTTATTCCTAACCCTCGAGGGCTCCCTCGGCATCGAAGCATCAGCTCGTTTGGAAAAAATCCTCGAATCATTGGAATCCCGCCTCCTCCGCCTGAAGTTAGAACAGCGCGTCACCATCGCCCCCTCCGACGAAGAAATCACCGCCCTCATCCGCCGCTCCGAGGATCCGCTCATCGCCAGCGTCGCCGCGCAACTCGTCGCCCGTCTCGACGGCGCGCCCGAAGAATCCACCATTGCCCGCCTCGCCCTTCGCGAGCTCCACGCCGTTCTTTCCTGAGAATTTCCCGATGCGCCTCCTCTCCCTCACCCTCCGCAACTACCGCCTTCATCAGGAACTCAGCGTGGCCTTCGACGCTGCCCGCAACCTCATCGGCGGGCCTAACGAATCAGGTAAAAGCACCCTCGCCGAGGCCATCCACCGCGCCCTCTTCCTGCGCGCCAAGACCGGCGGCAAGACCCAGAAGGAAATGGTCTCCACCCGCCACCTCGGCGATCCCGAAGTTGTTCTAACCTTCGAAGCCGCGGGTGCCACTTGGGAACTCCAAAAACGCTTCGCCGGCACCAAGGGCAGCACCCGCCTCACCCGGAGCGGCTCCACCCCGCTCAAAGACGACGAGGCCGAGACCCAGCTCTCCGCCCTTCTCAAATCAGAAACCGCCAGTGGCGGCAGCGCGGCCAAGCTTCTGCCCACCCTCTGGTCCCACCTCTGGGTCTGGCAAGGCAGCTCGGGCGAAGACCCCTCCACCCAAGCAAGCGAGCACAAGGACACCCTCGTCCAGCGCCTCCAGCAAGACGGCCTTGCCGCCGTCATGCAGTCCGCCACCGACCAGCGCGTCCGCGAGCGCATCGCCACCAGCTACGACGAACTCTTCACCGCCACCGGAAAACCCAAGGCCGGCTCCAAGCCCGAAATCGTCCGCGCCCAACTCGCCGAGGCCGAGGCCACCTTCACCCGCGCCCGCGAAACCGCCGACCGTCTTGAACAAGCCGCCACCGAGCACGACCGCGCCGAAAGGGAGATCACCGAGGCCGATGCCCTCCTCCCCAGCCTCCGCGAGCAGCGGACCGCCGCCGCGGGGAAGCTCGCTCAAGCCGAACAACTCCGCCGCCAGGAAGAATCCCAGCGCCACGCTTGGGAAACGGCCGCCACGCTGAACAAACAGCTTGCCGAAAACGACGCCACCATCCGCAAGCTCCACCAGCAAGCCGCCGCCTCACGCGAGGCGCTTGCCCCGGCCGAGCGCATGGAGGCCAGCCTCGATGCCGCCGAAAAACAAGCCCGCGAACTCAGCCTAAGCGCCGAGGTTTCCCAACGGGCTTCTGCCGACACCATCCGCCTCACCCGCCTTCAGCACGACCTCGCCGGAGCCTCCATCACCGCCTTCGAAAAAGCTGCCGAACACCAGCGCCTCGCCACCCGCGGCAACGACGCCGCCCTGCTCCGCACGGATATAGCAACCCACCACGAGGCCCTCTCCCAACTCCCCGCTCTCAGCGCCAAGGATCTCGATGCCATTCGCCAGTTAGATCGAGCCACTCATCAAGCAAGTGCCAGCCTGAAAGCGATGGCCACCAGCGTCGAGCTGCTCACCGCCGATCTAGCCGTCACCCTGGATGGCAAGCCTATCATGCCCGGCGAATCCCACACCCTCACGGATGCCGGAGAACTCACCATCGGCCCCGCCACCCGCCTGCGCATCCGCCCCGGCGGCGGCACTTCCCTTGCCGAAGCCCGGCTCCAGCAGGAAAGCTCCCACCGCGCCCTTACCGCAGCCCTCGACCGACTCACCCTCAGCGGCCTCGACCACGCCACCGCCGTTCTCCAACAACGCCAGACCCTCACGCAGCAAGTCGCCCAGCTTGAAATCCGTTGGAAAGCCCTCGGCGGCGAATCCCTCACCGCCGAGCTAGCAGCCGCAACCACCGCGCACGAAGCCGCAAAATCCGACGTGCTGCGCCGCCTCGCCGCCTTGGATTCCACCACCGCCCCCCCATCGATCGAGGCCGCGCGCGACCTCCGCGCCACCCTCCAGCAAGCCCTCGACCAAGCCGAGGAAACCGAGACCGCCGCCCGCCACCAAGCTGGACAACTCCGCCAGCGCCTCGACACCGCCACCGCCCTACTCCAAACCCACCGGGACCAGACCGCCCAAGCCCGCCAATCGCTCCGCGACCTCGAAACCAAACTCCAAGTCCTCCAAGAAACCCACGGCGACGCCCCGGCTCGCGAAAAAACCATCCTCCAATCCCGCGAAACAGAGCAACAATCCTCTGCCCTCCTCGCCACCACCCGCGCCGTGCTGGCTGCGCTCGTCCCCGATCTCCTCGCCGCCGATCTCGACCGCTTCACCCGCGCCATCACCCTGCAGGAGAACCGCCGCCGCGAGGCCGAAAATCTCCGCCTCGTCACCCGCGACCGCCTCACCCTCGACGGCAGCACCGATCCCCACGCCGAGCTCAGCCACGCCCAAGCCCGTCACGCCGCCGCCCTCGAATCCCATCTTTCCCAACAGCGCCACGCCAAGGCGATCGAGCTCCTTCACCACCTGTTCGCCTCCTCCCGCGAAGCGATCGACCGCTCACTCGTCCAGCCCCTCGCCGACCGCATTTCCGGCTATCTCCAGTGCGTTTTCGGGCCCAACACCCAAGTCCGAATCAACCTCTCCGACACGGGCATCGAAGGACTGGAACTCCTGCGCCCCGACGACTCCACCTTCAACTTTGCCACCCTCAGCGGCGGAGCCAAAGAGCAAGTCGCCGCCGCCGTCCGCCTCGCCATGGCCGAGATCCTCGCCACCGACCACGACGCCTGCCTTCCCATTCTCTTTGACGACGCCTTCGCCTACACCGATCCCCAGCGTGTCCAGTCCCTGCAACGCATGCTCAACCTAGCCGCCCTCCGCGGACTCCAAGTCATCGTGCTCACCTGCACTCCCAACGATTATTCTGCCTTTGGCGCATCTGAACTCCGACTGGATCAAGCAAGTGCGTATCCGCGGCCCAAGCCACTTCTCAACTCCTGATTTGATATCTGTTAAACCAAGAAATCAGGATCTGTTTTGCCACCTCTCGCAATTCCTCACCCCGGTCCATTGCCCTTACCGATAATCTCGGAAGAGGATTTTTCCGGTGCTGCTGCCTTTTTAGTGGGTGGCGGATTTCAATTTTTGAATCTCTAATCGACCAGAGATCCAATAGGCCATCGCTTGGAAATTTCGGCTTGTC
>JAYWDF010000241.1:0-2202 GCA_043779985.1 Akkermansiaceae bacterium
CCCCTACCTATGGCGTCATCATGTCCATCACCAAGGCTCCCGGATTCGACACGCGTGCCCTAACGAATGAAATCACCAAAGCCCTCGCGGAACTCCAGCCCTCCTTTCCCAAAGGCATGGAAACCACCCTGCTCTTCCAACAAAAGGACTTCATCGACCACGCCATCGGCAACCTGACGGATGCCATCCGCGACGGTGCCATCATGGTCACCCTCGTCATCTTCGTCTTCCTGCTGAATTTCCGCACCACCTTCATCACGCTTATGGCCATGCCGCTTTCCTTCGGCATCACCCTGCTGGTTTTCAAATGGTCCGGTATCAGCGTGAACTCAATGACCCTCGGCGGCCTCGCCGTCGCCATCGGCATGGTCGTGGACGACGCCATCGTCGATGTAGAGAACGTGTACCGGCGCTTGCGCGAAAACGCCGCGCTGCCGCAACCGCACGCAAGGCTGGCGGTCATCGCCAGGGCCTCGGGAGAGGTTAGGAATTCCATCCTTTACGCCACCATTCTCATCATCCTGGTGTTCCTGCCGCTGCTCGGCCTAACGGGAGTCGAAGGCAAGCTGTTCGCCCCCATCGCCATCGCCACCATCATCTCGATGATCGCCTCCTTCATCGTCTCGCTCACGGCGATTCCGGTGCTCTGCTCCTTCCTGCTCAATCCCAAAGAAGGCCGCGCCCACAAGGACGGCATCGTCACCCGCGGCATGAAGTGGCTGCTGGAGCATGTCTGGCTGCGCTTCGGGCTCAGCCAGCCCTATCTGCTACTCGCGCTGGCTGTCCTCACCGTCGTCGCCGCGTTCTCGCTCTATCCGCAGATGGGCAAGGACTTCCTGCCCAAGTTCAAGGAAGAGACCGCGCTGGTCGCCGTCACCTCCGCGCCCGGCACCTCACTGGAGGAAATGAACAAGATTTCAGACGTCGTCGAGCAGCAGATCCTCTCGGTGCCCGAAGTCCGCCAAGTGGGCCGGCGTCTCGGTCGCGCCGAACGCGGTGACCACGTCGTTCCCGTTTCCACCGCCGAGTTCGACGTGGACTTCCGCGAACTCGCGGGCCACGAAAACACCCAGGCCCGTGACCGGAACGTCATCCTCGCTGACATCAGCAAGCGGCTCAAAACCGTGCCCGGCGTCTTCGCCGTGGTGGGCGGACCGCTGGCCGACCGCATCGGCCACATGCTCAGCGGGGTTTCCGCACCCGTCGCCGTGAAAATCTTCGGCCCGGATCTTGACGAGTTGAAAAAGATCGGTGTTGAGATCCAGACGATCTGCAAGACCATCCCCGGCTTCGAGGATGCCAAGCTCGATGTGCAGTCGTCGATTCCCCAACTCCGCATCGAAGCGGACCGCGACCGCGCCAGGGCTTATGGCATCGCTCCAGGCCACCTCAACGAACAACTCGCCGCCCTGATCGGTGGCAAGAACGTCGCGCAGCTCAGGGACGGCCAGCGTTCAGTCAACCTCGTCACCCGCCTGCCTCTCGAATGGCGCGATTCACCGGAGAATATCTCGCAGATCCCCATCGAGATGGGCAACGGCCAGCGGGTGCCACTGTCGCTTGTCGCCGACGTCAGGGAGGCCAAGGGGCCCAACGTCATCTTCCGTGAGGACAGCCAGCGCCGTTACGCCGTCGCCATCAAGCCGACTGTTAGGGATGTTTCCACTCTGGTCGGGCGCCTCAAGAATGGGGTGGCGGAAAAGGTGAAACTGCCAGAAGGTTACTTCGTCAAGTTCGAGGGCGAGTTCCAGGCACAGCAGGATGCCACGCAACGAATCGCACTCTTCACCGGTGTCATACTGCTCGTCATCGGATTCCTGCTTTACGGCTATTTCAAAACACCGTTCTTTGCGTGTCAGGTCCTGTGCGACATCCCACTGGCGATGGTCGGCGGACTGGGCCTCACGTATTTCATGCTGAACAACATCAGCATCGCCACCCTCGTCGGCTTCATCGCGGTGGCAGGGGTCGCCGCACGGAACAGCATCATGCTCATCTCCCACTACCTGCATCTCATGCAGCACGAGGGCGAAAGCTTCACCCAGCAGATGATTATCCGTGGCACCAAGGAACGTCTCGTTCCCGTGCTCATGACGGCGCTTGCCGCCGGTATCGGCCTCATCCCGCTGGTCCTCGCCGCCGATCAACCGGGCAAGGAAATCCTCCATCCCGTCGCCGTCGTCATCGTCGGCGGTCTCATCA
>JAYWDF010000242.1:0-2200 GCA_043779985.1 Akkermansiaceae bacterium
GGGTGGCCTTGTTGCGGGTGAAGCTCGGGGGATCGAGGATGATCATGTCATACTCGGGTTTCGCGTGTTTGAGGAAATCGAAGACGTTGTGTTCGAGGACATCGATTTCGACGTTGTTGAGCTCGGCGTTCTTTCTTGCGGCGGTGCAGGCGCTGGCGGAGACGTCGACGGCGGTGACGTGCGCGGCGCCGGCTTTGGCACAGGCGAGGGCGAAGCCGCCTTGGTTGGTGAAGCAGTCGAGCACGCGCTTGCCCTTGGCGAGAGCGGCGACTTCGGCGTGGGCCTGGAGTTGGTCGAGGTAGAGCCCGGTTTTCTGGCCGTCGAAGAGATCGACCTCGAAGGCGAGGCCATTCGCGTGAACGATGAACGGGCCGGGGTTTTCTCCGTGCAGCATCTCGATGCCGGGCTCCATGCCCTCGGCCTTGCGGTAGGGTGAGTCGTTGCGGAGGACGATGGAGGCGGGATTTAAAAGGGCGATGAGCGCGTCGCGGATGATTTCCTTCCGCAGGTCCATGGCGAGGGTGAGGGTCTGGACGGAGAGGTGGTCACCGTAGCGGTCCACGATCAGGCCGGGCAGGCCGTCGGACTCTGACCAGACGAGGCGGGCGAGCGTTTCATCGATCTGGGAGTTTTTCCGGTGCTCGATGGCTTGGCCGATGCGGCGGGTGAAAAAATCCAGATCGAGGTCCTGCTTGCGGCGGGAGAATCGGCGGGCGACGATTTGTGATTGGGGATTGTAAATGGCGGTGCCGAGCGGGCGGTCGCGGAAGTCCTTGAGGGTGATGACGTCGCCGGGTTGCGGATTGCCGAAGGATTTCTTGATTTCAGTGGCGTAAATCCACTCGTGACCGTGAAAAATGCGTGCGCGCGGTGAGATGATAATGCCTGCCATGGGGCGGGAATGTCGGCTGGGGAACGGGGGATTGTCGAATACGAAACGAAAGAAGAGTGAAGTCTGCTGCGATTTCCTCTTGATCCCGTCCGCTCTAGCCCCTACCCAAGTGGCTACCAACCATGGGACAACAATCGAAAAAGATCATCAAACGCCGTCGCCGTGCCGATTATTTGAAGCGCAAAGCGGAAACGGCAAAGCTCGGCGGCCTCGTGAAGAAGCCAGCTGTCAAGAAGGCCGACGTGGCGAAGAAAGCTCCTGCAAAGAAGGCTGCCGCTAAAAAGGCACCTGCCAAGAAGGTTGCCAAGAAGGTCGCCGGTGAGGCTGTCGTCGATTCCGCAGTTGAAGCTGTGGAAACAGCCGCACCGGAAAGCACCGAGACCGCTGCTGTCGAAGCGACGGAAGCTGCGGACGCCTGAGGATTCCGACCTCGTCTTTACTGAATTTTCCACGAGCCGCCCTGGATGGGGCGGCTCGTTTTGTTTTCGGGGGTTGCGGACATTGACGAGGCCGGGCAGGGGATGCACCTTACGCGCATGAACGCGACGGTGAATTACAAGATCGGCAACGAAAAGCTGGTGAAAGTGCTCGAGGGGGCGTCCTCGCATTTGCGCAGCTTGCTCGATCGCCAAGGGCGGCCGGACGGAGCCCTGCGGATTGCCGTCGTCGGCGGTGGTTGCTCGGGATTGCAATACAAGATGGATCTGGTGGACGGCCCGCGCGACCGGGACATTCTGGTGCCAAGCAACGGCGTCAACGTCGTGATTGATCCGAAAAGCGCGCTGTTTGTGAGCGGCAGCGAGCTGGATTTTTCCGATGATTTGCAACAGGGCGGTTTCAAGGTGAGCAACCCGAACGCCGTGGTGACTTGTTCGTGCGGCGAAAGCTTCGCCGCTTGATGCGGAAGAGGGTTGATTTATTCGCGAAATCCCAGACGTTTCCAAGCAGATGAAATTTCAGAGCGTCGTGATGGTCTCGGGCCTTTCCGTCTGGATGTGGGCGGCCGCCGCATCCCCGGACGATGCCTCGAGCTCCGGCCTCAAAGCTCCTGCGAAGTCTTTAGAGGCTCTGTTCCGCGACCTGGCGGATGATAAATTCCGAACCCGCGAGAATGCCAGCCGGGAGATCTGGAAAATCGGTGAACCCGCCCTTGCCGCCTTGCAGGAAATCGCGGCCGGGAAGGATCCGGAGCAGGCGTATCGGGCGCGCGAGCTGATTCAGAAAATTCAATTACAGATTACGCCGGATACCGACCCCGCGGTGACGGCTCTCGTCGAGCGTTACGCTAAAGCATCGCCGAATGAGAAA
>JAYWDF010000243.1:0-6552 GCA_043779985.1 Akkermansiaceae bacterium
GTTTGAAATGTTTGTTCAAACAGGCGATGTCGGAACATCGCCCGATCAACCAGCACCAATCTATTTTAACGTTTTAACGGAAAAAAATCCTCTTCCAGCCGAAGACCCTGACTGGTAAATATGTAAATCTCTTCGACCCTGACCTGCGGGTGCTTGATAACGTTCGAATCGTGCCGGGAAGCCGGTATTTCCTGCGGGATTTGAATGCCAAACCCTTGCGAGAACCGGAGCTGATCGCCTCGGCTTGCAAGACTTTGCCGATCAATTCAGCAGCTAAGACGCATTCTTTTCTAGTGGAGGGCATCGCGGAGACGACGGCGGTTATACTCCTTCGGGTTTCCACTGCACCCCAATCAGTGACGCTCGACGGTCAGCCACTGAGCCAGACGGAATTCTCAAAGCAAGACGGGATCCTTTGGGTCCGCTTCCCCAACGAGGCGAGGGCACGAACGTTGACCGTGCACGATTGAATTCAGCTCCTGTTTCATGAGCCGAGTAATCGTCATTCATCGTGAAATTAGATTTTTGAAAGAATTTAATCATTGTCTGTCGGGTTCTTCGCAAAAAATACGCTTCAATCATGTAGGTAGGTCTTTTTCCTAGACCATCCCCTAAATACCCAGAAATCCAGTATTCGTAATACTCCTTATGAAACCCAAATACAACACCACCAAGTTCCGCAATCAAGTCATCGGGGCGACCTCGGTCATCTTCATCAGCCTCTCCGGAACGGCCATGTCCCAGACTCAGGTCTTCTGGAATGGATCTGCTTCCACGAATTGGGGTAATGGAGCAAACTGGGATGGGGGGGTAGTGCCCATCAAGACGCCTGACAACCATCATGCGGTCATCAATACGAACTCACCGAACATAGCGACCATTTCGGGGGGGATTGTTCCTCCCGTTGGTATTTTTGTGGGTCTTGGTTCGCCGAATATCGCCACCCTCAATCACACCGCCGGTGACGCTGCCACGGGAAGCACCAATTTGATGTACATCGGACGCAATGGCGGCAACGGCACCTACAACTTGGCGAATACCGCCGGGACCGGCGGTATCTACACGCTCTTCGCCCAAGGAGGAGGGAGCATGAATGTAAATAGCGCAAGCCTTTACATCGGGGGCTACGAGGGCACAGGCAGCACTGGTAAGGTCAATGTCAACACCACTGGTATCCTTAGCGTCGGTGGGGACATCGAGCTCGGCACCAATTCCAGCACCGGCACACTGAATATCGACTCCGGCACAGTCACCGGCAACGGCTGGATCGAAGTGGGGAACGGCGGCACCGGTGGTGCAAGCTGCATCGGTACGCTCAACATGTCCGGAGGCGCGCTTACCAAGACCGGCAGCAACCACCTGATCGTAGGAGCCAACGGCGCCTATGGATACGCCACTATCGCCGGCGGTGCCATCAACGTTAACAATGAGATTTGGGTCGGTAACAACTCGGGTTCGCACGGCACTCTTACTTTGACAAATGGCACGGTGACCGGTGGCAGTTGGTTCGCCATCGGCCGCAATTCAAACTTAGCCACTGGCAAGGTGTTCATCAACGGCGGCACTTTGAACAAAAATGGTGGCGGCAACTTCGTCATCGCTGACAGCGGCAACGGTGAATTGACCCAGACCGCCGGCACAGTGAACATTAATGGTGAATGCTGGATCGGTCAGGGAGGCTCCGGCGTTGGGAAGCTCACGATGTCTGGCGGTTCCTTCAACGTGAACAACTGGGTGGCTGTGGGCCGAGGGGGCAGTGGCGAGTTTCAAATGAGCGGTGGCACATTCACCAAAACCGGTGGCGGCAATTTCCTCGTTTGCGGGGCCGGCACCGGTCTCATGAACATGACTGGCGGCTTGCTGGATGTGCAAAGCGGGGAGATCCAGATTCCTGAGGGGGGCACTGGAACTTTGAATTTATCCGGGCTCGGCGCTGAAATCCGCGGGAACATTGTGAGAGTCGGCACCAATGGTGGTTCAACCGGGAATCTCAACCTGAACGGCGGCACCTTACGCGCCACTCAGATCATCGGGGGTGGCGGCACGAAGAACGTGAGTTTCAACGGCACTCAGATCATCGCCAAGGCCGCCAATACCACATTTATTTCCGGCCTGACCGCGGCAAACCTTACTACCGGCGGAATGCTGATCGATAGCAATAATTTCAGCCTGACAGTGCCCCAACTTCTCACCGGGTCCGGCGGCATCGTCAAAAGCGGACTTGGCACTCTCAGCCTGACTGCAGCCAATACCAACCTCGGTACGACAACCGTCATTGACGGTAAGCTCGCCATCACCACCGCCTCCGACGCAACGGGCGCGGTGGCTCTCGGCGACTTTACCGGCTTTGGATTGACCCAGACGGCCATTAACGATGTTTACAACACCTCGGCTTTCACCTTCGGGATATCCAACGAAACCATCTTGAGCGTGGATCTTGGGGCTTTCCCAGGAAATACCGCCGCCGCTCCGCTCAACGTGACCGGCGCATCCGGTTCATTGACCCTCAATGGAACCGTCACGGTCAACGTCGCGGACACAAATATGATCGTGGGTACCATCCCGCTCGTTTCCTATGTCGGATCGGAAAGCGGATTTGGCAGTTTCACACTCGGAACTCTTCCCGACGGCGTCGTTGCCACTTTGGACGACAACCTGACCGGCCTCGTTTCGCTCAACGTCACCCGGGCCAATGATCCCTACTGGACCGGCACAACTAATAGTTTGTGGAATGCTGTCGATGCCGATTGGAAAAATGAGTTCGGCGGAGTCGCAACAACCTATGCCGACGGCGATCCAGCCATGTTCGATGATCGTGTATTGGCCGGCCCCACCGCTGTCGTTCTCAATGGGACGGTAGAACCTGGCGGAAGCGGAGTGACATTCAACAACACGACCTACAACTACACGCTCACCGGCACCGGGAAAATCACCGGGGCCACGGGGCTTCTCAAGCTGGGCACGGGCTCGCTCGACCTCGGCACGGTTAACGACTACACAGGTATTACCAAACTTTCGGCTGGCACCACCAATGTGAGCAGTTTGTCCAACGCTGGATTTGCCAGCCCGCTTGGGATGAACGACAACCTCGTCCTCAACGGCGGTACCCTGAACTACACCGGAGCCACCACAACCATCGACCGCGGTTTCACCATCGCCGGGGCTAATAGCACGATCAGCACGGCCAACGACCTGACCCTCGGTGGATACGTTTCCAGCACGGGAGGCGGTTTCGTCAAAACCGGAGCTGGTAATCTCACCCTGACCAACAATGCGAGCAACTTCATCGGCGGAAGTGGACAGGTCAGCAAAGTCAATGCTGGCACCCTG
Organism: Akkermansiaceae bacterium; assembly: GCA_043779985.1. Lineage (GTDB taxonomy): Bacteria > Verrucomicrobiota > Verrucomicrobiia > Verrucomicrobiales > Akkermansiaceae > Luteolibacter. The sequence continues at coordinate 3,331 of JAYWDF010000243.1, forward strand.
TCCTTGATCGGGTCGGGCAGCCAGACGATCTCGATCCCGGGGGAGTTGTGGGTTGGTTCGACCATTACAAGCGCCGCTAATCTTGTGGTCCAGAACAGCAGCCTGACAGTCGGAAGCTGGTTCACTCTGGGCCGGGGCAATGGCGACACCGGACTTACCAGCACCATGGCCTTCAGTGATTCCATCATTCACAGTGCCAATATCAGCACCGGCTTCAATGGCGGCCTGCCTACAAACAACAGTGTGCAAACCATCACGCTGAACAATACCACATGGACAAACTCCGCTAAAACCCTGTTCGCTGAAAGCCAGAACGCTACGACGAATCTGACCCTCAGTGGCACGTCGTCATTCACAGGCAACGGCCAAGTCCAGATGGCGCTCAATCCTAGCGCTGCTACTAACGTTACCCTCCAGGGCAACGCTTCCATGACGGGCACGGCAGGTTGGTTCTCGATTGGCGATAGTGGAACCGCCGTAATGACGGTCAAAGGCAACAGCAGCTTGAGCACCTTGGGCATCGATCTCAACGTCACTGACAATGCCTCCGCGAAGGGCACGCTAAACATTCAGGACACAGCTACGGTCAACGCTGGCACGTTCTACTGGGGGAAGGGGGCTAACACCGTGGCAAAAGTTAATATCTCTGGCGGCACCTTCAACGGTGGCGTCAGCGAGATCGCACAAAATTCAACATCCACTGCCACCATCACCCAGACCGGCGGCACATTGACCTTCGGCAACAACGACCGCATGTGGTTCGGCCAAGGTGGCCTGGCGACATGGAACCAAAGCGCCGGGGTGACCAACTGCAACGGCTACCTGGTAATCGGAAGAGGCACCACTTCAGTTGCCGCATGGAATGTCAGTGGTGGCACCTTGAACCAGACTACCGCAGCCCAAGGCATCATCCTTGCGGAACAGGGGACAGGCACTCTGACAATCTCGGGAGGCGGCGTGGTCGATTCGGCAGGTGGCCAAGTCGACATCGCGACGAATGCGGGCACCGGCACGCTCAACCTGAACGCCGGCGGCACCCTGCGCGCCAGGCAGGTTGTTGAAAACAACAGCGGTAACAGCTCGGTGAATTTCAACGGCGGAACGCTTATCGCAAATTCCCCGGTGAAACCCGACTTCATGCACGGCGTGGACACGGCCACCATCAACGCCGGCGGCGCCACTATCAACTCGAACGGACAGGATTTCCTGATTTCCCAATCGTTCCAAGGATCTGGCAATCTCGTCAAATCCGGATTGGGTGCCGTTGGTCTGGATGGGGCCAGCACCTTCACCGGCAGCACAACCGTGTCGGCTGGTGCTCTGGGTGGCACGGGCAGTCTCGCCGGAGCTTTGATGGTTAGCCCGGGTGCTACCCTTGCTCCCGGACATTCGGTCGGCACCTTCACTGCGGGAGCCACGACGATTTCCGGCACCTATGCCTGTGAGATCAGTGGCGCGACCTCCGACAAGCTGGTCGCTAACGGAACCCTGAACGTGAGTGCTGCCACCCTGGCCATCACCACGTTGGCGGCTCCCACCGCATCCCCGCTCATCATCGCCAGCTACACGGGGGCCACCCCGGCTCCCTTCGCTTCGGTGACGGGGCTTCCCTCCGGATACACGGTGGATTACAGCTACGGTGGAAACCAAATCGCCCTCGTCAGTGCCGCCACCCCGTTCAGCACTTGGGCCGCGACGAACATCACAGCCGTCAATCCCGGCGCTAACGCCACCACCGGCGGTGATCCGGATGGAGACGGCAACACGAACATCGTTGAATTCGCCTTGAACGGAAATCCGCTTTCCGGCGCATCCTCCGGCAAAGTGGTTGGCAAAGTCGCAAGCGTAGGTGGAAGTCCGACTCTCGTTCTGACCTTGCCGGTCCGCACGGGAGCCAGCTTCTCGGGAGCCACTGAGCAAGTCTCGGCCCTCATCGACGGAGTGATCTACAAGGTTCAAGGCAGCGATGAACTCGCCACCTGGAATCTCATCGTCAGCGAAGTCACGGGAGGAGACAAGACTACCATCGAGACCGGCATGCCAGCGCTCGACACCGGTTGGACCTACCGCACCTTCCAAAGCCCCGGCGCTATCACCGGCGATCCTGCGGACTTCCTCCGCGCGGTCATCACCAATCCATGATAGAGCCGGATTCCTGCGAACGTTGATCTCATGCAAGTGAGCTCGTTCTCGTCCCGAAATGGCGTATAGGCAACCCCACTAGCAGGCCCGGACACTCAAGTCCGGGCCTGCTTTTTTTCTTTCCAGTCATGATTCCATTCCGCCCATCCCTGGTGGCCATCTGGTCGCTAGGCTTCCTCGTCAGCGCATCAGCCGCCGGACTTCCCGGCACTCCGATTTCCTATGAGGAGAAGGCGGTGGAAGTGACGGAATACATCCAGCAGAATTTCTGGCTCAAGAAACAGAACCTCTACGCGAAATCCATCGCGGACCAAAGCCCCGACCATATCTGGGGCGGCGGCGTGATGTTCTCCGCACTCGTCGCCGCCGGCCGCCACGATCCCCGATACCTGCGGATCATGCACATGTTCTATGACGGCCTCGACTCCTACTGGGACACCAAGGTGAAAATCCCCGGCTACGAACCCAGCCCCACCGCTGGCGGTGGAAACGACAAATACTATGACGACAACGCCTGGATGGTCATCACCTTCATCGAGGCCTATCAGGTGACCGGCGCGTCCCGCTACATCAAGCGCGCTAATGAATCCCTCGCTTTCGTCATGAGTGGTTGGGACGATGCCGTCGGCGGTGGCATCTGGTGGCACGAGGCCCACAAGGACAACTCGAAAAACACCTGCAGCAACGCTCCGGCTGCCGTCTCCTGCTTTCGGATCTCCAAATACACCGATGCAAAAAACGCCTCCAAACGTATCGCCGACGGCCTCAAACTCACCGAGTGGACTACCAAGACCTTCCGCGAGCCCAACGGCCTGTTCAGCGACGCCATCGACGTCACCACCGGCAGGAAAAATATGGGCCAGCTCACCTATAACAGCGCGCTCATGCTGCGCGCCTAACTTTGCGTCTATTCGCTCACCGGCAACGACCTCTATCTCGAGGAAGCACGCAAGATCGGCAGCGCCGCGGATGCCCTGCTAGACATTCGGACCGGCGCCTACAGGGACAAGCTCCGCTGGTCCCACCTCATGGTTGAGGCTGATCTCGAACTCTACCGCTGGACTGGCGAGGCTGATCTGC
>JAYWDF010000244.1:0-6541 GCA_043779985.1 Akkermansiaceae bacterium
ACCGCGCCCGCCACGCCGACCCCCAAGGTCCTGCGGACTTTCCAGTCCCGGTGTTTGGCGCGCACGACCTCGAGCCCGCTGCCAACCGCGACCTTTGGAATCCTCCCTGCGTGGTCCGTGAAATAGGAGGTGAAACGTGAGTTTGGATACCGAAGCCGTCCTTGCCCGTCTGCGCGAAGCCTTGCCTGACGCCGGTGTTCGATTTCTCAAAAATCCAGGCCCCGCCGGACAAGATTCCCTGCTCGTCGCCCCTGCCGGACTCGTCGAGGTCTGCCAATTCGTCCGCGACACGTTGGACTTCGACTATCTATCAAATGTCACGGCCGTGGACTGGCTGGATTCCGCCAAGGCTGATGCCGTGGCCATTCCTGCGGAAGGCGAGGGGAGCTCTGCTTCCGGAGGCTTTCTCGAGGTGATCTATCACTTTTATTCGACCCGCCGGCGGGAAGGTCCCTTGGTGCTCCGGGCCCGCACGGTGGACCGTGAATTGCGGATTCAGATTCCCTCGGTGGTCGCGGTGTTCCGCAGCGCGGAGTTCCAGGAGCGCGAGATTTTCGATCTCTACGGGGTCGATTTCACCGGTCATCCCGACCTGCGTCGCATTCTGATGTGGGACGAGTTCGTGGACCATCCGATGCGCAAGGACTACGTCGCACCGGATGACTACGAATACGAACCCACCCCGCATGATGCTGTTTTGGACAAGGCCAAGCTGCACTATCCCGCCCCGCAATGACTCATCCGGATCCAGCGCATTCGCTATCGTCGCCCACCCTCGAACTTGGCGAGGACGACGATCAATTGCTGCGGGTCTCGTTAGGGCCTCAACACCCCTCCACGCACGGAGTGTTCCGCATGAACGTGGTTCTTGACGGCGAAACCGTGGTGAGCCTCAAGCCGGTGTTCGGCTACCTCCACCGGAATCACGAGAAGATCGGGGAGGGGGTGACCTACCTGAGCTCGATGCCCTACACCGACCGTCTTGACTACATCTGCCCGCTCAGTAACAACTGGGCCTACGCCCATGCGGTGGAAAAGCTGGCCGGCATCGAGGTGCCCGAACGGGCTGAATACATCCGCGTCATCACGGCCGAGCTGACTAGGCTCATCAACCACACCGCCTTCGCTGGATTCATCCTCGGCGACATGGGGGCATGGGGTTCCGCGCTGATGTATGCTTTCCGCGAGCGGGAAAAAATCCTCGATCTGTTCGAAGAGCTCACCGGAGCCCGCATGATGGCGAATTTCATGCGCTTCGGTGGTTGCCGGAATGACCTTCCCGCAGGCTGGGCGAAGAAGGTGCGTATCGTGGTCGATGACTACAGCCCGTTTCTCGACGAGATGGAGAAATTTCTGACGGGCAACGAGATTTTGTTAGCTCGGACGCAGGACATAGGCGCGCTGCCTAGGGAGGCTCTCATTAATGGCGGGATCTCCGGGCCCATGCTGCGCGCGGCCGGGGTGAGTTACGACGTGAGAAAGGTCGAGCCCTACGGTATTTACGACCGCTTCAGCTTCCGCATCCCGCTCGGAGAAAAGGGCGATTGTTACGACCGCGTCATGATCCGTTTCCTCGAAATGCGGGAGTCGTTGAAAATCCTCAGCCAAGCGCTCGACCAACTTCCGGAAGGCGATTTTATCCACCCCAAGGCGAAGATCCGGAACTTCAAGCCGCCGGTCGGCGAAGCCTACGGGCGAATCGAGAGTCCCAAGGGTGAACTCGGATTCCACCTCATCAGCGATGGTTCCACCAATCCCTATCGCTACCGCGTGCGGCCGCCGAGTTTTATCAATCTCACGCTGTTGGAAGACATGTGTCTGGGGCTCGATCTCGCGGACGTGGTCATCATTCTTGGCAGCATCGATATCGTGTTAGGGGAGGTGGACCGATGAGTGGGCATTCCTCCATCAAGCGGCTGCCACCGCTTTCCCAATGGTCGCTGCCTGGAATCGGACTGCTGAAAGGCTTGGTCGTGACCGGGCGGAACATGCTCGGGAGCTATTATCGAAAGGAACGGATGACTACCGTGCAGTATCCGGAAGAACGCGCGCCGATCAGCCCGAATTTCCGCAACTTTCCGTTCCTCGTCTTCGACGGCGACAATCCCGTCGACGGCTTGCGCTGCGTGGCCTGCGCGATCTGTGAGAAAGAATGTCCGCCGCAGTGCATTTATATCATTCTCGAGCGCGATGAGAACGGCAAGTCAGTTAAGCGGCCTAAAGTTTTCGATATCGACATCTCCGTCTGCATGAATTGCGGAATTTGTGCGGAGGTCTGCCCATTTGACGCGATCTACATGGATGGTGAATACGAATTGAGCACCGAAAAGCGGTTCGGCGGATTGTTATTCCATCGCGAACGCCTGGCAAAGTCTGCGGACTATCATGCCGGACTGCGGCCCGAACAAGCAGCTGAAGTTGCGGCGAAGCGCAAGGCCGAACAAGACAAGAAGGCGGCCGCGCAAGCCGCCAAGGAGGCCAAGGCGAAAGCGGACCTAGAAGCGAAAGGAGAAAGCTCATGAATTGGTTAGCGATCCAAAGCGCTTTCCCTTCACTTTGGTCCCCTGAGTGGCTTCCACGCTTGCCGCAGCGCTTGGTGGAAATGATTCTTCAGTGGGGCGGCGCACCGGAATGGCTGGTCTCCATCGCGGGATTCATCGTTGCCGCCTCCACGGTCGTCGGGGTTTTCGCAGGAGGTTTCGCGCTGCTTTCACTCGTCGAGCGCAAGACGCTCGCTCGGATTCAGAACCGGATCGGACCCAATCGCGCCGGTTGGTTCGGAATCTTACAACCGGTCGCGGATGGTATCAAGATGCTGACCAAAGAAGACATCGTCCCCGCCAAGGCCGAGTGGTTTCTGCATATGGCAGCTCCGATCATGATCGTACTGCCGGCGATCCTCGCGCTCGGGGTGATTCCTTACGGTCGCGAGTGGACGCCGGTGCCGCTGGATCTCGGATTGTTGTTCTTCTTCGCAGTTGGCGCCATGACGGAGCTTTCGATCTTCATGGCTGGATGGGCGAGTGGCTCCAAGTTTCCCATGCTCGGGGCGATGCGTGCGATTTCGCAAATGGTGAGCTATGAACTGCCGCTGATCATTTCGTCGTTAGGGGTGATCATGATTTCCGGGACCCTCTCCTTGCCCGGCATTGTGGAGAAACAGGCGGGCTTTTATCTGGGATTCATCCCAGCGTGGAACCTGTTTACGCCTTGGGGATTTTCCGCGGGGATCGTGTTCTTCATCGCCGCGATCGCCGAGGCAAACCGTTGTCCGTTTGATTTGCCCGAAGGCGAGTCTGAAATCGTCGCAGGGCACATGACGGAATACTCGGGCTTCAAATACGCGTTGTTTTTTATGGGCGAATATCTGGGGCTTTTCGCCATCTCCGGACTCGGCATCACGCTTTTCCTCGGTGGCTGGCAAGCGCCGCTGCTCGGACTCGGGATGGTCCCGTCGTGGATTTGGTTTTTCGGAAAACTCGGCGTGATCATCATGTCGTTCCTCTGGATTCGTGGCACATTCCCCCGCGTGCGCATCGATCAATTGATGCGCTTTGCCTGGCTCTGCATGATCCCGATGGCACTGCTTACGATTCCCGCTGCGGCTCTCTGGCACTACACCGGCAGAGGCTTGACCGCGTGGCTAACAAGCGTGCCGCTGTTGCTGGTTCCCTGGATCATTCTTACGGTGCTTTACAACCGCCGCTTGGCACCTGCAACCCGCACTTATCATTTTGCAGACTCATAGGTCTTATCGCACCCATAGGACTTATTTCTCATGATACCACTCCTCATCCTATCTCCGTTGATTCTCTTCGCCGCCTTTGGCGCGGTGTGGAACGCGCGTCCCGTGCATGCGGCATTGCTACTGGCTCTCACTCTGGCACTGACCGCAGTGCTCTACCTCACGGTCGGCGCGGACTTCATCGGCTTGGTCCAGTTCATGGTCTACGTCGGAGCGGTCGCGGTGCTCATCGTCTTCTCGCTGCTCATCACGCGTCCTGGCGACGAAGCGGAGGAGTTGGCACGTCGTCCGCGCTCGCTGGTCACCGGACTTGTCAATACCTTACCGATGTTAGGCGTGTTGCTCTATGCGGTTTCGCGCAGCGGGAACTTGGAATCCACGACGCCGGAAAATCCCGCGTTCCCGGTGGAGAAACTCGGCACCCTGCTGTTCACCACCCACACCCCCGCCGTGCTCGCGGTGGCGATATTGCTCACTGCCGTGCTCATCGGCGCGGCCCTGTTTGCTCGGGATCCTGGTAGCAAACCCGAACGTCCTTCCGATCCATGACACCACTCACTCTGTTGCTGACGCTCTCCGTGCTGTTATTCACGCTCGGCTTGTTCGCCGTTCTGACGCGTCGCAATGCGATCCTGATCCTCGTGGGTATCGAGCTGATGCTGAATTCGGCGAACATCAATTTCATTGCATTCTGGCGGTACGGTCCGCCTGATCCGGAGCTCACCGGGCCGATGTTCGTGCTGTTTTCCATCGCGATTGCCGCTGCCGAGGCCGCAGTGGGACTGGCCATCATCCTGATAGTCTTCCGTCACACCCGCTCGACGGATCTCAACCGCCTCGATTCTCTTCATGGCTGAAGTCCTTCAATCCCTCTTTCCAAGGCTGCTCTGGTGGGTGCCGTTATTGCCCTTGCTGGCAGGTGGAATCATTGCGTTTCTGCCGAATTGGCGCGGACGCATGGCTTCGAAATTGGCGATCGGAGCCTTGGTGGTTTCCTGTTTGATTTCGCTGGCGGCCTTTGTGGGCAGCTGGGCTCCTGCGGGAGAGGGGGAGCCCTTCCGGCTTGCGACCTCTTACACTTGGCTCACCTTTGGCGATGTGTCGCTGAAGGTCGGCCTCCTGCTCGATCCCATGAGCGCGGCGATGGTGGCGATGGTGACGTTCGTCGCCCTTTGGATCTTCATCTACAGCATCGGCTACATGGAGCATGAAGCGCGCTTCGGTCGGTTTTTCGGGTTCCTCTCTTTGTTCTGCGGGGCGATGTTGTTAGTGGTGCTTTCAAATAGCCTGTTGTTGATGTTCATGGCATGGGAAATCGTCGGTCTCTCGTCGTATCTGCTCATCGGGTTCTATTTTGAAAAGCCCTCCGCCGCCGCTGCTGCGCAGAAGGCGTTCATCACCACGCGCGTGGGCGATATGGCGTTCTTCCTCGGCATGATCTGGCTCTATCGACAATCCGGGACGCTGCTCTTTTACGACCATGGCCACGGCTTGCTCGAATCCGGCGCACTTGCATCGCTGGCGGGAGCGACCACTCTCGGCGGGCTGAGTGTCTCCGCTGCCGCAGCGCTGCTCCTGCTTGTGGGCGCGATGGGGAAATCCGGACAAGTTCCGCTGCACACCTGGCTTCCTGATGCGATGGAAGGCCCGACACCGGTATCAGCGCTCATCCACGCAGCGACGATGGTGGCGGCCGGGGTGTTTCTTGTCGCCCGCACTCATCCGGTTTTTGCCAATGGCGGTGGCTTGACTCTTCCTCTAACCGCCTGTGCCTGGATCGGTGGAATCACTGCGCTCTATGCCGCGCTTGTGGCCCTCGCACAGAACGACATCAAACGCATTCTCGCCTACTCGACGGTCTCGCAGCTTGGCTTCATGATGGTAGCGCTCGGCACTGGCGGGGTGGCTGCGGCGATGTTCCACTTGGTTGCTCACGCGTTCTTCAAGGCCTTGCTCTTCCTATCAGCAGGCTCGGTCATTCACGGATGCGATGGCGAGCAGGACATTCGGCGCATGGGCGGGATTCGCAAAACGATGCCGCGCACGTTCTTTGCTTATGCCATCGGGATGATGGCGCTTTCCGGGTTTCCCTTCGTATTCTCGGGGTTCTGGAGCAAGGAGGCGATCCTTCACGGCGCGGCAACCTGGCCCGGCGGATACGGGCCGTTTATCCTAGCTGCATCGGCGGCGTTGCTAACGGCGTTCTACATGACACGTCAGGCCCTGCTGGTATTCGCTGGCAGTCCGCGGAGGCCTGGCGTTTGCCACTCTCACGAGAGTCCGTCGGTGATGATCATCCCGCTCGTGGTTCTCGCGACAGGCGTCGTGTTGCTTTCTCTCATCGGCACTCCACTATGGCCGTGGTTCGAAAAATGGATGTCGGGCGAGCATGCGGGTTTCAATGCCAGTGCCCTCGGCAATCCGGAGATGCTCAAGCTCATCGGTCTTTCTCTGGCGATTGTTATTGCCGGCGTAGGTGGCTCATGGGCGGTCTATCGAAACCCGGCGGGCGACAGCACTGCGCCCGATCCACTTGAGAAGAAACTCGGCGGGCTTTGGAAATTCCTGGGTCAGGGGATGAGGTTTGACGGGCTTTACGAAAAAGCGGTGATCGGACCGCTCGCGTTCATGGCCGGCGGCATTGATGCGTTGGATCGGATGATATTGATGCCGCTCATGGGATCCGCCGAAGCATTGATCAAGAAGTTCGGGCGATGGACCGGCGGGGTGGATGAATCCGGGCTCAATCGCGGATTCAATCGCTTGTGTGAGGGTTTGCAAAATCAAGCGGATCGC
>JAYWDF010000245.1:0-2191 GCA_043779985.1 Akkermansiaceae bacterium
AAGCGCCATCCCGCTCCACTCCTTCGCCGTCTGCTCCGATGTCGAGGTCGGGAAAAAGCGCAACAAGGACGAGGACATAGTCGAGACCTTCGCCCACGAACTCCGCTACCCCGCCACCACCGATGCCAAGTGCCTCGCCGTGGAAATGAAAAAGCGCCACGACGCCCAACACATGAGCGTCGTCTTCTCCACCTATCATTCGCTCGACGTCATCAGCCGCGCCCAGCACCTGCATGGCCTGCCGCCGTTCGATCTCGTCATCTGCGACGAAGCGCACCGCACCACCGGAGCCAGCTTCGAGGGCGATCAGGAAAGCAACTTCGTCAAAATCCACGACAACGACTTCATCCGCGCCTCTAAACGCCTCTACATGACAGCCACCCCGCGGATCTATGGCGACATGGCCAAGGCCACTGCCGAAAAGGACAACACCGTCCTCTACGACATGAACGATGAGACGCAGTTCGGCAAACAGCTCCACGTCATCACCTTCTCCGAGGCCGTCCAGCTCAAGCTCCTCACCGATTACAAGGTCATCGTCCTCACCATCGACGAAGCGCACGTCTCCGCCCGCATCCAGGATCTGTTAAAAGACGATAGCAACCAGCTCAAGGTGGACGATGCCGCCCGCATCATCGGCTGTTGGAAGGCTCTCGCCAAACAAGGCCTCACCGAAGACCTCAACGGCGATTCCGATCCCATGCGCCGCGCCGTCCAGTTTTTTACGCCACTCGGTAGGGTGTGGGATCCTCCGCGACCCAGCACTTCTGGTCGCCGCGCCATTCCTCAGAAGACGCAGCCCCCTCAAGAACGTTTCTCAAAGTGCGCCCGACCACCTCACCGAGTGCTGGAGGCACCGAATTCCCGATCTGTCGAAACTTGGTACACTGACTACCGGCAAAGGACATTCCTATCGGGAAACCCTGCAAACATGCGGCTTCCTCGACAGTCAAACGTCGAAGGTATTTTGGGACTTTCGCGACAGTTTTTCCACCAGCCATGAGTTTCGCGTGATAGCCTGCAACCCAAGGCTCGGCATTTTCTGCGAGGCTTTGCTGATCGATGATTGGGGTTCTATTTCCGCCCATAGATGCAGGAAGGGTTAATGATGGGGCATCCAAATCCATTGGTCTTCCTTGGCCGTTGAACAGCATTCCAGCAAAAGGACTCTTTCTAAGAACCGGAGTCTTTGCCGCAGTGACGATTGCTTTGCAGATCGAATGATTTCCAACTTCGCCGTAAGTAGGTAGATCCATTAACGCTGTTCGTACCGTTTTGCGAACGCCCGAACTAACGGGTTTCGGCATGATTCCATCTTGAATGCCGACAAGAAACATCCGCTCCCGTAGCTGGGCCACTCCGTAGTCAGCGGCGTTCAGCACAAGGAGACGAGTTTGATAGCCGAGTTTCTCACCCTTGGCTTGAAGGGCTTCCATGGTTCCAGCCCACCTCCCATTGAACGCAAGCGCTTTCACGTTCTCCATCACGAAAGCACGAGGACGGATGTGTTCCACAACCCGGAAAAACTCCCAAACTTGACGGCTGCGTGGATCGTTTGGGTCCATTCTGCCAGCAACTGAAAATCCTTGGCATGGAGGTCCTCCAATTACGACATCTGCTGAGCCTTGATCTGGCAACTTCGCCTTGGACACATCGCCACACTGGATTTCGGGAACCAAAAAGCCTCGGCGATTCAGCTCGTTTGAATACGTCTCTAGTGCGAAAGGGTCAATATCGTTGGCCCAGATCGTCGTGAATCCCGCATCATGGAATCCAAGGTCCAATCCGCCACAGCCGGTGTAGAGTGAAACGCACTTCATTTATGCTTATTTGGCATGAGCCCGATTTTTGTCAACACTTCTGAGGCTTTTTCTGCAAAATCGATTCGCGTGCCCCAAAAATCATTCGACGAGGAGCTGGGAAAGTATTTCGCCGACCATCGGCGGGGCCTTTCTATTTCCCAAGAGTATCTTGCCGAAATTTTGCGACGAGATCAGACCTTTGTCTCCAAAGTCGAGACAGGGAAGCGCACTCTGTCCCTTTTTGAGTTCATCCGCTGGGCAAGAGCGCTGAATCTATCCAATCAGGAAATACTGACTCTCCTCACCAAACTGGAATCCCATGCTGAATAGTCTTTCTGTCCTTCCGCTGAGTCCATCCGAATTGCAGAACGGCATTGCGGATGCGGTTT
>JAYWDF010000246.1:0-6530 GCA_043779985.1 Akkermansiaceae bacterium
CGACCGCGGCTGGATGACCAACCGCCAGATCGAAGCTTGCCGGATCGCGATCAACCGCTCCCTGAAGCGGAAAGGAAAAGTCTGGATCCGGATTTTCCCGCACAAGTCCATCACTTCACGTCCTCCTGAAACCCGGATGGGTAAAGGTAAAGGTGCTGTCGAAGGTTGGGTGGCAGTGATCCGCCCGGGCAACATGCTCTTTGAAATCGGCGGTGTACCAGAGTCCGCAGCGAAGGAGGCCATGCGTCTCGCATCCTACAAGCTCGGCATCCGCACCCGTCTCGTTGCCCGCAATCCACACGCCTGATCCGTTCGATCAATCCAATCTAATATCCGTCCGAACCATGGCCAAAACCAAAGCCAAAACTACCAGCGAACTTTCCTCCGCCGAGCTCGAAACTCGTCTCCGGGAACTCAAGCAGGAAGCTCTTAATCTCCGTCTCCAACGCGCCACCGGCACTTTGGAAAATCCTGCCCGCATCCGCCAGGTGCGTCGCGAAACTGCGCAAGTGCTCACAGCGGTCACCGCCAAGTCGCTCGCCTAATCCAAGATCCCACCTATTGCTAACATGAGCGAGACTCCTTCGGACGCACAAGTCCACCTTCGTAAAACCCGCGTTGGCGTGGTCATTTCCAATAAAATGGACAAGACCCTCGTCGTTGAACACGTTGCCCGTGTTCCCCACCCGAAATTCAACAAGATCGTCAAGCGCTCCAAGAAATACTACGTGCATGACGAGAGCAACCAAGGTCAGATCGGTGACCGCGTCCGCATCGTCGAGACACGCCCGCTCTCGAAATTGAAGTGCTGGACGCTTGCCGAAGTCATTTCCCATTGAGCCGGCCTCGTCCGATTTCAAATTTCAAATCTCAACTCTCAAACTCTTCTAAGTCATGATCCAGATGGAAACCATGCTCGTTGTCGCCGATAACACCGGTGCACGCAGCGCAAAAATGATCGGCGTGCTCGGCAAGCGCAGCCGCACCGCATGCATCGGTGATGTCATCACCTGCCACATCCGCGACTCCATCCCGACCGCTGCCGTGAAAAAGGGCAGCGTCGTGAAAGCCGTGGTCGTTCGCACCGCCTATCCAATCCGCCGCGCCGATGGTTCGATCCTTCGCTTCGATTCCAACGCCGTCGTCATCATCGACAAGGATAACAACCCACGCGGCACCCGGATCTTTGGACCTGTGGCTCGTGAGCTTCGTGACCGTTCGTTCATGAAAATCGTTTCTCTCGCACCCGAGGTTCTCTGAATCTCGGCATTAGCAGGTCCGAGGAATATATGGCCGCAAGCGCTACGTGGTTAGAAATATCGCAGCCGTTTCGTTGGTGACCGTCGAGTGAAACAAATATCCCGGCGTACTCTCGCGGATATGTTCCGGCACGGAGAACTGCCCGATGAATTCCATCAGGCATGCCTCTGAGTCGAAAGTTGGATTGTCGGCTTGCAAATAATAGGGAACTCCACCGGCTTTCGATGACCAATTGAAAAACTCGCCAAACCAAGGCAAGTTGGCAGGCCAGTTACCGTTGATTTCATCGATATCCTCACTCTCGATTTCGCGGTAGTCAAAATCGGGCCACTGCCGCGCCTCGATCAGCACCGTCTCCTGGCCGTTGGTGATAAGGTTGATCCCGCCCTCTCTTGGGAGCCACATGAGCGCGGTGCAATCGGCCCAATTGCCGTTGCCTACGCACCAGGCACAGATGAAGACCGACAGTGCGGAACCCGGCAGCAAATGCGCGAAAGGCACACCCCTAAAGTCGATACTTTCTGTAAAAGCGTGAGGCCTGCCGCACTGATTACATGAGGGCCACAACACGCCTTGCGGCGCAGGCGCAGGCCCATGATCTCCCGATTTCAAACTCGCCCTATAGTCCGTGGCTGGCAGAGGTTTTGAGAAATCGGAGAAAACGGCCGGGATCTGATAGGGACGCAATTTTGCAGCTAGTTTACCGCCTTGTTTGAGGGCGGTTTCCTTTAGAAAATGAATTTCCGAGGTGGCCTGTCGAACACCACCCCAGCGGAACTCACCTTCACATGGAAATCTCAGATTCAAGGTTTCCGGCTGTCCTTCCTTCGATGGCGGGTGTTCGGGGCGGCATTCATCAATCGTTTCACGAACTTCACTGACATCTATCTTTCCTCCCGGCCAACGTGACACCTTCAGGAAAACGTGGGTCAACACTGGCCACGGCTGAACCTTCACTCCCGGAACCGTGACCGTGTTTCCGCGAATGAGATCGATGGATTTACCGGGGAAAAGAACGCTGATCTTGCGCTCGCATAGATTTGTCTTCACCTTCCCCATCAAACTCCATTGCGCGATATCCAGCGCCCTGTGCAGACATGTAAATTGGATATCCTGGAGCCCGCGGGGGAGCTCGTGCCTGTATTCCGCAGAATCCTTCGCGAGTGCCTGCAAGATGCGAGAAACGCCCGCCAACAGTATGTCCGCAACTGTAGTTTCGCCGTTGGCTATCTCCAGATAGCTAGGTATTCCCGTGCCTATGATATGGAGGCTCACTCCTTTGCCTGCGACCTCGATACGCTGGTTATCCCATCGGGAAAAATAATGGCGCAGCGGAAGCCCTCGGTCGTCCAATGTGATCTCCCCTAGATCGAGCACGGTCGCGATTATCCTACTCGCTTCCACGGCTAGACGATGTTCCTCGGCTAGAGCTTCAAGATTCAATCCGAGTTCTCCGGCGTGCTTCCGACCCTTTTCGGAAATCAGAGTTCCCTTCAAAGCCATCCTTCGATAGGCGCTGCGCCAACGGTCATCGCTTGAGGCTGATTGGTTGAAGTCTGTCATTTTCAAGTCATCTAACATAAGGCGGGATATTTCAAAAGCAACTTATGCCGGATCGAGAGTGCCGAAACGAGTCATAAAGGGGTCTGGAACACCATCCCTCTCAATGAAATCTTTCAGCCAAGTATGAAACGGCCTTCCTAATATTGCTTCGGGCGGCATACTGCACTCTATAATCTGGTCCCTTTCATCCAACGAGGCTACAACTACCTCCCAAGTTCCCCGCACTGGATCAACGTTCCAAAGTGCGAAGTATAGATCGCTCGTGTCCCAGTAATTCCCAAAGCGAACCAATCGATAAGGCTGCGGTGACTCATCTCTTGATAGCTCAATCTCCTCCAAAATTCTATCCTCGTTCCAAAGATGGATTGGATACGTCCGGGTGGTAATCAGAGCTTCGTCATATAATTGGTGGAATTCCAAAAAGTCATTTGGAAGTGTATTCTGCATCACTTCTTCTACCTTCAATAAACCTTTTCCCGGTTTTCTTGCATAGCTCTTAGTTAAAACAATCCAGCCGTCGGGCTCTTCGCTGAGAATCTGTGGAGCCATGCCCAACTCAAGATCGGGAAATACCTGGTGAGGCGCATCTACAAGATACCCGTTCCCAATACTGTGAGCTCTAAGCTTCCTCATACGATGGATGCTTTCCTCGAAGAAGCTGTAATCAAATTTCATGTTATGGAGTTCCATTGGAATTGGTTATCGCCCTAGCCCGAGCGCTCAAGTAAAGTTGGCTGGAATCGCCGATTTTCGGCCAATAATCCCGGATAATATGGTCTGGATTCTCTTCGATCAAATTTTCAAAAGGGGGACATTCCATTTTAGCGGCAATCTTGGAGGTTCCGTCCGGGAACACTTTTATTTCCGAGATCACATAGGGCACCACGTCATTGATCACTCCGCTGTTTGACCAAGTACAAGTGAAGGTGCGTTCGTTCATGCCGATTATCTGACCGTTAGCCAATGCCAGCACGGGGCGGGGCGTGCCGCCCCCGATGACTCCAGTGTTGAACTGTTGTCTTACCGCTTCCCGAGCGAGTTCGATATCATCCAAGGCCAGCTGATTATTTATCTCCTGGGCGACTGCTTCTTCCCAGCCTACTTGAGCAACGTTGGCGGATGCGGAAGCAATCGAAGCTACAGTGATTGCAGTACTCAGGATCGGTACAAGCTTGCCAACACCCTTTTTGCCTTCACGCTTGAATACTTTCTTCGCAATATCCTTCCACCATGCGTTCCGTGCCGCATTCGCTCCCTTGAGAATCGGCCCAAAGGCCATTTCGTCGATTACTTTTAGTTTGTCTAAGCTACATCCTAAGCGGCCTTTGTTGGAAATGAGTCTATTGCACAATGAAGGGCGTGTCCTCAGCGAGTTGTCAATGATGTCCGGGTACGGACGAAGACGACTCGTATCAATTCCCCATTGGCTATTTATTTCCCGCATTTTATTGAGAGTATCTCGGCGAAGTTGTTGAATATCCACTCTCGGCTTCAGTTGGTGGGAAGCGTCGAAAGACTGATCGAGGAATGCCTCCCATGCGGCAGTGATCTGATGGGTCACTTTTCGGTGGTATCCTTTCTTAACTGGCACTGTGAACTCATCCACATCAAAGTCTTTCCCAAGAATCTGTATCCACCGATTGCGTTTGGTGTCATTTCTTGACCATTGGTTGAAAACGTGGTGATCTTCGTAACCCTCGAATTTATAAAATTGTGCCTTTCGGGTGTCCGTCACTCCACTTAATCCCATTGGTAAGTTGTCCGGTGGATGGGGTGGGCCGAATTCCTTCATCGCCCAAGCCAAATCCTTGGTGTCGGCGATGACAGGAGAGGCGTTGTGGACCGCGAGATATCCCATTGTCTTGAGCGCCTCCCATTGCGCATCTGTAAGACGATCCGGACTGTCTCCGCCCGTGCTATAAATGAGCAAAATCTTGTCCGAGCGGAAACGTTGATCGCCAGCGTCTGTCAGGGCGTCGGTCCGCGGCGCAAGCGTGATGCGAGGCGTTTCTCCGGGAATGGTCATATCGAAGCGATCATCAGGTTCTTCCGGACTGAAAACTCGCAGAACGTCACCGGCCAGGCGGCCCGAGACTTCGATAATCGCCTTTGCATCGTCCGGGATGATCACCGATGTATCTCCTTCGACAAGGTCGATGAGAGATTCGATGCTCATGGGTAAAAGTCCGTCCAAGGGAATTTCCTCCAGTTGCTGATTTAACAGACGCCACCCGTCAATGGGCACTTTGATTTCTTCAGTGGTGTGGCCCGCAACGTCGATGCGATAGCTGGTATCAACTGCGGTAGCCGCGATTGTCTCCCGCCGCAGCGAACTGCTCGAGTGATCATAGTAAATGAACTCACGCGAAGGTGGGTCGTTTTCGTTGTCCTTGCGGACAAGAAAGCCAACCAAAGGTTTGCCTGTGGCAGTGGAGGCATACTTTCTGGAATAGAAGCCGCCTAGTGTGATCGGAAAGTCACGGCCAAGCCATTTCAAGGTGACGTCGGTTTCTGCTCCGTATCCTAAATGGGGGAAGACGATCGGGTGGGCCATCCCTACATAACCCCGTTCGTCCATTCGAACCGTTGGGTTGGTCCAAGTGTATCCGGCACTGCCGGACGAGGCCGCGCTTGTTCTGCTATATGAAAACCGTCGGGTATTCATGCCCGTTTCAGCGCAGATCACATTGCCGGAAGCTCCCGCGCCGCGGGTGTCCTCTCCGGGCATGAAGACGCTACACCGCAGCGAGTCGACGGCGGGCGACGACTGGAAGTGCTGGGCAAGGACAACCGAAGCTCCGGTCAGGGCCGAAACGAAATATCGCGAATTATCCTCGGTTTCCACAAGATCGTCGGTGGGTGCTTGTCCGGGCTGGCAGAGTTGAATCGTCTCTTTGCTGGTAGTCGTAAGTTGAGCCGGGAGGATCAGATCTCGCGCAACTGTTACTAATTGGTTCACAGCTGCGGTACCAAACGTTTTCTCGAATACAACTTCAAACTCCGCCCGACCCTTGAGTCCGGCGGCATTTGGAGCAGTGACGATCGCCACGCGATTCACCCCACTGGCAGGCATCGTGACGGCAAATGGCTCAATCTCCGCGCGCGGTCCATACGGGGCATAATCGGAACGATACCAGAGAGATCGCGTCAACGTGCCCTGAACATCGGTTTCCGCTCCATTGAGAAATACGGTGACCGTAGGAATGTCGGCTCCGCCACCGGGCGGCACACTTCCCATAATGGCGTCAAAAACTTCGCCGGTGATGGTCACGGACGCCTCCCCGTCCGCAACCGATATATCAGCGGACTCGATTGTTTCAAGTTGTACTGTGGGAGGTCCATTTGACTCCCTTAGATGATCGGCCGCGTTATATGCGCGGTAGCCCCCGCCTGTCATGGGCAGGACCGGCAAACTTGAAGCCGTTACTTCTGAATGACACTCGTCACCCGCGAAAGACATGTCGCTCAACGCGGATGGATCATCGACGATAAACTGCGAATACTTCGCCTGCGGAATATCCTTCCAGCCAGCAGCGCCATCGCTACCTTTGCATTCAAACCCAACCACGCCCTTACGCAATGTCTCATCGATGTCGTCCTCGTCGGCGTCAAACTGGTTCCTTTGATTGACTTCTATTGTAAAGTCTCTGCGGAAATTAGAAACCGGGCCGGCATAATGATAGTTAAAAGGATCATTAGGGAAAAAC
>JAYWDF010000247.1:0-2186 GCA_043779985.1 Akkermansiaceae bacterium
CGGGGCCTTGGAGCAGGCGAGCTGGGTGATGCGGGCTTCGATCTCGCCGGTGACTTTGATTTCGCGAGCAGGTTTGTCGCGGACCATGGCAACCAGCGCGCCGAGAGGGCCGGTCTCACAGCAACGCTGCCGGAGCCGCATCAAGCTGCTGGGACTCAGCGCAACGATCTGGCAGATCGCTTCGTCGGCGAGAGCGGGGCCGAGATGCCCCTCATCGCATAACAGGAGGGCAAGAGCTTTCTTGAAGGTTTTGGCCTTGAGGGAGCCTCGGTCACGGATGGCTTCCAGCTCGCTCCGCTCGTCTTTTGATAGTTTGATACGGTAAATTTTGGCGGACATCCGCCCGGTTTAGAGGTGCCCTAAAAAAGTACAAGTGCAAAATGCACGACCGGTCAAAATAAGAATTACGGACCACTAGGCCAAAGAACAAAGCGCCGGCAAAAAACCACGCGGTAAAGCGCCCCAACCACCCGCCGAAGGAGCCCGCGATCAGGATCAATACAACTTCACCGACCCCAAAAGCCGCATCATGAAAGTGCGCGGCGGCTTCGAGCAAAGCTACAACGCGCAAGCCGCCGTCGAAGTCCAAAGCATGCTCATCGTAGGACAACACGTCACCGATCAAGCCAACGACAAACAACAACTCATCCCCACACTCGCAGTCATCAGCTCCGCCATCAGCCAGGTGACGAAAGCCCTCGTCGACACTGGATACTACAGCCAGGCCGCCATTCTAACAGCTGAGACCAATGACCACCCAACCACCATCTACGCCGCCATGTCCCGCCAGAGTCACGGCCGCAGCATCGCGCAACTTGAAGAGAGGACCGACCCACCACCGCCGCCCGAAAATGCCACCGTCGCCCAGCGCATGGCCTACCGCCTCGACACAGCAGAAGGCAAACCACTTTACAGCCTGCGCAAGCAAACCGTGGAGCCCTTGTTTGGCATCATCAAGCAAGCCATCGGCTTCCGTCGCTTCCTGCTGCGCGGCGCAGAGAAAGCCAGCCTTGAATGGACCCTTGTGACCACCAGTTACAACCTCAAGCGACTCTTCAACCTCGGCATGAGCCTGCAAAGAGCCTGAGTGAAAGCCATCGGGGGCAAAGAGTGAGAAAATTCACAGAAGAACCAAAAGGCAGCGCCCCGCATTCTACAAACCACCTCATCGGCCAGTCGAGCCCACAGCGAACCTCAATCTCGCTAGATCCAAATTGGAACAACTGTTTGAATTATCGCGGGTGCACCGGCGAGCCAGCCACAACAAGTGGTGGCGGCAAGTGGTCACGCACCCACATATTGAGGCAGCATTCAAAACCGCCTCAAGCCCGACAGGCTGCTAGGAAAGTGCTTTTGGGGTGAAGGCCGTTGAAAGAGCGTGTGGCCGGACCGGAGGCGGCGAAAAGGGGGGGGACGCCCGGCGCCGGCGCCGGAGGTGAGGGAAATCGCGCCCACCGGGAAGAATCTGCTTCCCAACCAGCGCCGCAACGGCCATCCATCATCCGTCAACATGCTCTCCAAGCCTCTATCAGATTAATGGAAAACTGAACATCCCCGTCATTATGACCCCTATAAAACGCATTTTGTTACCACTAGTCACCTCCGCGACCCTCGCGGCTCAGACTTCCATTCTCCACATCGACCTCGCCGCCCCCGTTGCCAAAGTTAGCCCCAATCTTCACGGCCTTATGACCGAGGAAATTAATTACTCCTACGACGGTGGCCTCTACGGCGAACTCATCCGCAATCGCAATTTCTGCGATGATGAAAAAAAACCTGTCCACTGGACCCTGATTGAATCTGCCGCCGCCGACGGCATAATGGCCCTCACCGACAAACGCCCGCTCACTGACAAACTCCCCATCAGCCTCGAACTCCAGCTTAGCACCAGTCCCGACAAACCCGTTTCTATCGCCAACGAAGGCTATTGGGGCATTCCAGTCCGTCCGAAAACTACTTACAAAGCCAGTTTCTACGTGAAGGGCAACTTGGCCGAAACTGCCACAGACAAACCTGCCGTCGCAGCCTACGTAGGCGGCCCACTTAAGATCAGCCTGCAAACCGCCGACGGAAGCAAAATCCTCGCTCAGGCCACAACCGGTCCCATCACCGGCAGCTGGCAGAAAATGGAAGTCGCCCTGACCACCAGTGACGACATCACCCCGTCCGCTGCGAATAAATTTGTC
>JAYWDF010000248.1:0-6514 GCA_043779985.1 Akkermansiaceae bacterium
CCTTCACGGTGCGATGGGACAAGGACTCGCGCAGCCCGGTGATGACGCCGGAGGAAAAGTCCAAGTGCAAGGCGGCGCGACTTTCCGCATGAAAGACAACCAAGGAAGTGTCGAAGTAAAATCCACTGATGGCACCAAGGAGGTCACCGTTCGCGACCAGCAGGACAATGTCACCTGGACCGGCCCTTGGGATACCGCGCAGGACAAGGCCGCAGCACCTGTCGATGTTCGCCAACGCGTGGAAAGCCTGAACATTGACAGCTCCTTCAAGGGCAACGGATTGCGCCTGCAGATGCGCCGTGACGCAGCGCCGGCCGTCCCCGAGAATTAGCGCTTCACCATTTTTTCATGGGCTAGGTTCGCACCCGCGGTCAGCAAGTCTGGCTGCGGGTGTGTTGCGTCTCCCCTTGAGATGGTTTCATTCGAATCTCCCCTGTGTGCCATCTTGCGTCCGACGAGTTCCATCAGTTCCTTCTCGTGAACTCCCAATCGAAGCGTCGAGTCAGAATCCTCCGGCCGGGTCCGATCAATGATGCCACGTAACCCACAAGAATATCCCAGAATGATGGACTGCGATCGGTCCCTTTGCCACCTGACCCCAGGTACTTTCCCTTCAAACCAGAAATTGCTTTGAAAGTATTCCTCGATTCGGGCTTGGTGGCATTCGGAAAGGCCTTGGGAGTTGAGGAAAATGATAATCATGCACGAGTAAAGCCCATAGGAGGTTTCCACCGCTAATTCACCCCGAGGGAATAGTCTGCGGTGCCGGGCCCAAGGGACACTCGCAACCCGCGTGCCAATTACCAAACAACACCACAACCCATTCTCTCTCAAGGCCCCGAGTGATTTCGAGATTCCAAAATGCGTTAAATCATTTAGAAAAGATGAATATCTTGCTGGGTGAATTGCAGCAATTGCAGTGGCTGAACGCTGCGACTAGGCTCGGCGACCCTAGGCTACGGACTCCCACGCGGTGGCGAACCGAATGCCTCCCAACCAAAAGGAGCAGAAGGTGGCCCGAGACGGATTTGAACCGCCGACACGTGAATTTTCAATCCACTGCTCTACCGACTGAGCTATCGGGCCATAATCTTCACCACCCTCGCGGGCGGGGCGGCAGTAAGAGCGCCGCCAGGGGTTTTGACAATCGGAAAATCGCTAAATTCGACATTTCCCAACAGCAGCCTTCAATTGCCCGAAAAACTCCGCCCGCCACGGTGCTTCCGCCAAGATCATGGACCCCGTCCATTTGCACCACTTGAGCCCCCCTTTAGCCGATCGATCAATGTTAGCCCTGCATGATACCGTCATGGTAAAACGAGTTCACGTCGCATCACCGCAATGGGGACGCGTCCCCGCGCACACGCACGGATAAATCCAGCTTGCGGTTTCGGAGGCGCGATTTCAGGCTTGGATCTCAATCCCCACGCTCTTGAAATTCCACTCATCCCACCTCTCCTACTGCACGAATATCCACCCGGCGGAGACCTGGGCAGAGACCCTCGCGGTTCTCCAAACCCATGTGCTCGCAGTGCGGAACCGCTTGCAGAAATCCGGCAAGCTGGGGAACGGGGAGCCGTTCGCCATCGGCCTGCGACTCTCGGCAGTCGCTGCAAGTGAACTGCTAGAAGGCGGGCACCTTGCTGAATTCCGCGCGTGGCTCAACGAGACAAACACCTACGTTTTTACGATCAACGGCTTCCCCTACGGAAGCTTCCATGGCACCCGGGTCAAGGAACAGGTTTTCAAGCCGGATTGGACCACACAAGCGCGCTTGGACTACACGAAGGACCTATTTAAAATCCTCGCCGCCATCGCCCGCCCGGGAACGGGAGCGTCGGTGTCCACCTTGCCGGGATCCCACAAGACTTTCGATGCTGATGAGGCACCAATCCTCGAAAATCTAATCAACCTCGCCGCGTGGCTCGATGCCCTCGCCGCGGAAACGGCGCTCGATTTCCACCTCGGACTCGAGCCCGAGCCACTCGGCCACTTCGAAAACACGGAGGAAACCGTGGCCTTTTTCCAACGCTTGCTCGCAGCGGCTCCCGATACAGAAATCATCCGGCGCAGGATCGGCGTGAACTACGACGCCTGCCACTTCGCCCTCCAGTATGATGACGCCCGCACCGCACTGGAAACTCTCGCCGCTGCCGGCATCCGAATTTCAAAAATCCACCTCTCCAGCGCGCTTGCGCTCGATCCCCGTGTCCCCGCCGCGCTCACGGCCATCCGGTCATTCAACGAGCCGGTCTATTTCCATCAAGTTCTGTTACGCGACTCCGCCGGCACCATCACCCGCTTCATCGATCTGCCCGACTTCTTTGCCGCGGTGGAAAGCGCAGCGCTTGATCCGACACAGTTCGAGGAAATGAGAGTTCATTTTCATATCCCTCTCGATGCGGAACCCGCGCTCCCGCTGCGCTCGACCCGCGCCCAAACCCGTGATGTCCTCGCCTGGCGCAGGGATCACCCCGGCACTTGCCCACACTATGAGATCGAGACCTACACCTGGGCCGTGCTGCCCGGCAGCCTTCAACGTCCCGTGGACGAACAAATCGCCGGGGAATACGAGTGGGTCCTGACAAACGCGTAAGCCACCCGGCTTCAAACGGGCAAACGCACGGTGAAGGTGCTGCCCTTGCCGGGCTCGGTGTCCACGGAAACAGAACCGCCATGGCCATCGACAATCGCTTGAGTGATCGCCAGCCCCAGACCGGTGCGACCGGCCGCCCCGGACCGCGCCTTGTCCGCACGGTAGAATCTCTCGAAAATGTGAGGAAGATCGTTCGGCAGAATGCCTTGTCCGGTGTCGGAAATCGTTAGGAGGGCGAACCCCGGCTCGGCAGACACGCTCACCACCACGCTCCCACCGACCCGATTGTAGAAAATGGCATTACTGACAAGATTGGTGATCACCTGCCCGACTTGGTCGATGTTACACAGGCAGGCGACGGGACTAACACTCATCTCCAGGCTGACGCCCTGTTGGGTCGCCAGCGGCGCAAGTGGCTCGACGGCATCGCGGACAATCTGTGAAAGGTCGCCGCGGTCGCGACTCGTGGCAACTTCGCCGGAGTCAAGCCGGGCCAGCACCAGCAGCGACTCCGTCAACTTGCGCATGCGCTGCGCCGCGCGTTGGCTGGCGTCGAAGGCTTCGCGGTGCTCTTCGGTTAGCCCGTCGCTGGCGAGCCCGTTTTGCGCATGAGTGAGCATCACCGCCAGTGGCGTGCGGAGTTCGTGCGCGGCGTCCGCCGTGAAGCGGGCCTGCTGAGTGAAGGCGGTGTCGAGGCGGGCGAAAGTGGAGTTTAAAACACCGGCAAGTTGCCCCAGTTCGCTCCCTGAGTCCATCGTGCGAATGCGCTGGGTGAGATCGCCCGTGGCGATTTTCTCGGCAGCATGACTGATATCGCGGATCGGACGAAGGGCGCGCGCCACCAACCACGCACCGCCTGCCACTCCAAGCAACATCACCCCCCCGCCGACCCCGGTCAGCCACCACGCAAGTTGATGGAGATCCGCCAGATCACGGGTGATCGAGCGCCCGACGAGCACGCAGTCGCCGGGACCGGGGAAAAGGAAAGTTTCGCGAAAACGGCCGCGAATCCGGTTGGGAGCATCGCCCGCCGTGGGTTGCGGCACACCGGCGGGAGCGCTCGCGGAGCGGGTCACGGGCTCCCCGTGACGCAACCAAACGACATAGTAAAACGCACCATCCCCATCCCGGTCGAACAGCGAAGCATCCTTGGCAGAAAGCTTGAACATGCGCTGCTCGCGATCACCCGGAACGGGCCGCTGGGAGCCTACCAGAATCGGCAGACGTTGTTGAAGCTCCTCATCGATCCGCCGGATTTGTCGGGCGCTCTCCAGGCGGTAGGCCGTGATGCCGAAGCCGCACAAAACTGCCACCAGCAGAACTCCATACCAAAGTTGCAGCCGCCAGCGGATGGATTGGAAAAATTTCATTCGATGCAGTAGCCGTGGCCGCGGCGGGTGGTGATGAATTCCTGGCCGAGCTTTTTACGGAGATTGAAAACGTGGACATCGAGGAGGTTGGAGACGGTCGCCTCGTTTTCGTCGAACAGATGCTCGTAAAGATCCGTGCGTGTGACGACCTCGCCGCGATGCAGGGCGAGGTATTCAAGCATGACGTATTCGCGGGCGGTGAGTGTGACCGGCTCGCCGGCACGAGTCACGCTGCGGGCGGCGGTGTCAATGTGGACTTCGCCGAGATCATGCGTGGCACGGGGAATATTAGCGCTGCGGCGGATGATGGCGCGGAGACGGGCGAAAAGCTCGGGAATGTCGAAGGGTTTGACGAGGTAGTCGTCAGCCCCGCTGTCGAGCCCACGCACGCGGTCGGCAGAGCTGTCGCGGGCGGTGAGCATGAGCACGGGTGTGGCTTTGATTTCGCGCAGGCGGGAAAGGATCTCCCAGCCGTCGAGGATTGGAAGCATCACGTCGAGCACGATGGCGTCGAAGTCGGTAGTCAGCGCCTTGTGAAGGCCGTCCTCGCCGTCGGAAGCGGTGTCCACGGCATAACCTTGTTTGCGCAGCGCGCGAACAAGTCCCGCGAGCAGGTCGGGTTCGTCTTCCACTACAAGGAGTCTCATGGGTCTAGGAACAAGGAGTAGCGCGCCTGCGGAGTAATGCCAATTTCATAAAAATCACGCGGTAAGGCACCTTGGCAGATCATGGATTAAGCGCAGATGAATGGCGCGAGAACATTCATGCGAAAAAGGGCATCCATTCATGGAGCCTTAATCTCCCATGCGGTAGAGTGGCAGAATGAAAACGAGAAGAGCCACGCGTCCCTGCCATCTCGCCATTGCCGGGCTTCTGGCAATTTCCGCCCCCGCCTTCGCAGAACCGTCCCGCCCACCGCAGGCCGCCACGTTCGAGCCGTTCGCGCCGAAGGTAAAACTGCGCTGGGATGCTGACTTTCTCTATGTCGAGGGCAACGGGATACCGGCTCACAACATGATGGTAGGCATCACGGCTTGGCAGCAACAGGTGCCCCTGCCCCAAGCCTACACCGGGGACAACGCGTGGCGCATTCCACGGCATCCTGTTCCAGCCAAACAACCCCAGTTGATCGAGGGCCATTTCCTGCGTGGTGCCATCGCCATCGCTGCCAACGGAATTCCCATTTTCAATCCCCAGAACAATCGCGGTGAGGTGTCCGCTGAAATCGGGGAGCTCGACCAGTGGGGAGGTCACTGCGGCCGCGCGGACGACTATCACTATCACGCAGCTCCGCTGCATTTGGAGCGCATGATTAGCAAGGGGAGACCGATCGCTTACGCACTGGATGGCTATCCGGTCTACGGGCTCACCGAGCCGGACGGTTTGCCGATCGGAAAACTGGATGAATGCCACGGCCATGAAACCCCAGCGCTCGGCTATCACTACCACGCAGCGACCCGTCGTCCCTATTTGCAAAGCGCATTCCACGGCGAGGTGGTAGAACGCGAGGGTCAGGTGGATCCACAGCCGCGAGCTCAATCGGTGCGCCAAGACCAGCCTCCCCTGCGCGGCGCGAGGATCACCGGGTTCAAAACATCTACGGACGAAAAGACATTCACCCTCCAATACACCGTCAATGACAAGCCTGCAGCGGTGAACTACACCAACATCAGCGACGGAGCGTGGAAATTTCAGTTCGTCAGTGCCGACGGTGGCAAGACCGAGGAAACCTATCGTGCCGGTGAACGTCGCGGCGGTGGCGGGCCACCCCGGAAAGAAGTCCCCCCGGAACGCCGAAACGAACGCCCAGGTGGACAAGAACAAGCGCCCGAGCCACTAAAAACCGTTAGTCCGAAGCCGGCGGGCTCATTCGTCCTCCGCAGCTCCGAGGTGACCGACAGTGGTATGCTGCCCATGGACTATACCGGGGACGGCACCAGCTCGACCTTGCCTCTCGAGTGGAGCGGCGCACCTGCTGGAACGAAAAGTTATGCGCTCATCATGCATCATATCGATCCCGAGGGGGCAGCCAAGTGGTATTGGACGCTTTATGACATCCCGGCAACCGTCACGAGCCTGCCGAAGAATGTGAAAGCCATCGGCAAGGTCGGCACGGGTTTCAAGGGTCAGGTCGGGTATGAAGCACCGCATTCCAAGGGGCCGGGCCCGAAGACCTACACGCTCACCTTGTATGCGTTGTCCGCGCCCGCCAGAATCAGCGTCCCACCCTCACAGGTAAATCGGGAAACCCTGCTTGCCGCCATGCAAGGCAGCATTCTCGCCAGCGCCGAGTTGAATGTGGTCTATTCCAGTAAAGCGACGGGTAGTGATTCTCCACTGGAACCCCGCCCCAAACCGGGTGAGCGCCAGCGCCCGCCACGGCAGGAAGAGAAAACTAACAGCATCCCACTTCCTGATAAGCCGAGTCCCGCTTCGATGACAGTCACAAATCTAATCAAACCCACTCTCGCCGACACGATCAAGGTCAACGTCTACGCCGACAATTGGTTCATGCTCTATATCAACGGCAAGCTCGTCGCCGTCGATC
>JAYWDF010000249.1:0-2181 GCA_043779985.1 Akkermansiaceae bacterium
TCTTTTATGAGAGTTTCGGAAATTATTTTTGGCAAGGGGTCTAGGCGGCGACGCTGCGGCAGAAGGCCAGACCCAGTCCGATTTGCGAAACAAGATCCATTCATCCTTAGTCGCAGCAGTAACGCGCCCCCAGACATAGGCTTTCGCGCCAACCACGAATGCGCCGGTATTCCCCGGGACGGTGAACTCGCTTTCAAATAACTTGCGGGCGGGTTGATAGGTGGTTGGTTGAGCCGACTCCCAGTTTCCTGCCCATTGTGCCGTATTGCTGGCGGTGGGAATGAAGCCATTTTTGAAAACGCCGAGTTGGAACTGATAAGTTGAATCCATCGCCAGCCCTGTGCTGCTGTAGTTGATCGCACCTGTGCGACTGGACCAAAAGATGGTCTCCCCACGGACACTGCCAGCTCCCAGCGCGACGCCGATTAGAAAAAATATCCGCAGGTGGGAGATCTTCGTCATCGGCAATGAAAGTCCACTCAGAGCTTCAGCCGTCGGCGCAGCAGCAGCAGCATGCCGCTCGCGAACAGGGCAAGCAGTGACGAAGCCGGTTCGGGAACTACCGCAGTTTGCAGATCATAGGGACCTGCGGAACTGTTGAAAATGCCCCCGCCGTCGTGACCATCCTGACCACCCATGATCGGGGCACTGGTGCCGAAGTTACTCACGGACCAATCCGTCACCGCGCCAGTCGGGCAACAACTCGGGTCCTGCACCGGAAACGTCCAAGTGCTCGCGCTGGCGAGGAGATTTTGTGTATCGCTTGCATCGTGGATCCACAAATAGGCCTTCAGTCCCTCAAACAGACTCCCGTAGGCAGGCACCTCCTGGATGTTTTGCGATCCGGTGAAATAGGCCCCGGCGAGTGGGTCGTAGGAATAAGCGGCCGTATCGAAGACATGCCACTTGGCGGTCCATTGCCCGTGATTGGACACGGTCGGGGTGAAGCCGACATCAAATGCCCCGAGCTGGAACAAGTAGGTGTTATCCACGGGGCTGCCCGTGCTGTTCACGATCGTGCTGCCGCTCAGGCTTCCCCAATCCAGAGTCTGCGACTGAGCGACAGGCATCCCGAACACGAAGCAGAGGGCTATCAGGTTTAAAAAGTATGCTTGCATGCGTTCAATCCGTGGAAAGACCGGGGGAGATGAGGAGAGATTATTCATATCCTGGAGGAAATAAAGGAAAATTTGACAATCAAGATATACTTATCATTGAGCCAAGTTCAAGGAGTCCAAGGACTTGGGGTCGTGTAGCCGTTCAGGCCGTCTTTCGAACGGATGAAAACACTCCGGTTGCCCAGCAGCAGCAGCTCCGCATTCCGCGTGGCGAGGCTGGCGTCACCGACTTTCACCCACTTGATCACCGAGGGCAGCCGCGGTGCGTTGTTGTTGAGGAAATAGGTCTGAAAGCCATTCACGCCGATCGTCTCGTCGCCCTTCCAGACGAAGAACGAATCCGCCGTGGCAAAATCCCGCGAGCCGTAGAAGCCGGTGGCCATCGCCCGGCTCGTGGCGGATTGATCCACCGGATAGCCGCCACCGACCAGGCTTGAGCCGAGGGCCAGCGGGCGAACGAAGTCGTTTTCACGGACTTCTCCGTAGGCGAGCAGGGAGATCGGGCCGCGGCGGTTGTTAAAGAACAGGCCTTGGCCGGGAGCCAGCACCGCGGTGCCTTGGTCAGCGTAGGTGTTATCCCCGGTTTTCACCCAGCGGGCAGGCAGGGCTCCGTCATCATAGAGCCAATAAATGATCCATTGGCCATCGGCGAATACCTGCACTTGATCTGCGGTGGTGCGGTCGTTGGTGGCTCCGAACCCGGACGGCGGGAAGACGTCATCGAGCGTCCAATGGCGGCGAATCACCACTTGATCCCCCGCAAGGCTGGCGGGCGGTAGTCCTAGCAGCGAGTTAAACGGCGCGGCGGCGGCTTGGAGGTTCGAATCGTTCGCCAAGGTGACGCTGGCGCCACTGGCGGAGACGATGTCGAAGCGGTGGCCTTCGTTGTCACCGGAGGTCACCTCCAGGTAATAAGCACCGGGTGTTAGCAAGGCACCCAGATTCACGCTGCCGGCGCTGGTGGTGAAGTTGAGCACTTGGCCGCTGACGCCGTTCGTTGTGTCGACGGTGCCGGTGAACGCGGTCTCGCGCAGGAACGGGTTGTTATAGGTGCGGCAGCAGA
>JAYWDF010000250.1:0-2180 GCA_043779985.1 Akkermansiaceae bacterium
TTCGTTAGGGTTTTGTGGTTTCGTGGTTTTGGTTTACAGGGTGAAAAGGTCTAACTGGTCAGGGATGGAGGCTTCCGCCAGAATACAGTTAGGGGACAGCCAAAGAGTTTCCGTCCCGTGCAGGTCTGAATTGCTATACCCTTTCCGGGCGGTCCAGCGGAGGACGCTCCATCCGTGATCAATCAGATCGTCATGCTCATCGCCACGCCCCGCAAGGATGATCCGTAGCGCGGAGTGCCCACCGTTCACCGCGCACCAAGCGCGGACTTCGTTAGATACTGATTCGGTCGAGCCGTAAACATACTCGGTCCCCTGATAGGGCGGATCCATGAACACGGCGGTGATTCCGTGTTTGATGGTCGAGCTTTCCCCGAGCACCCTCTTCCAGTCGCCGCAGGCAATGCGGACTTGGCACAGCCGATCCTGCAAGGCAGTCAGCCAGCCCTCGACCCATTCCACACGCGCTTGGAAATTCCCCTTCCCCGCGTCCCCGACGTGCGGGAGCTTGCGGTTGATCCCCCTCCCTGCGTCCCCGACGTGCGGGAGCTTGCGGTTGACCCCCGCCCCTGCGTCCCCGACGTGCGGGAGCTTGCGGTTGATCCCCCTCCCTGCGTCCCCGACGTGCGGGAGCTGGCGGTTGATTTTTTCCCATCCCGTCTCAATCGTCCACGACCACGGTCCCTCCCCGGAGCACCAGCCGGTGCCGATCCATTCATTCGCGCCCTTGATCCACCACGCCGCTGACTCCACGCAGCACCACGCCGGATCGGCCAGTGATGCCCGCAGGCCGGTGCTAGCGCGGACCAGCGCATTGTGCTGGGCCTCAGTTTCAACCTCGGCAGCCGGTGCGACCAATAGCGGGGCCAGCACGGTGGGTTCCCGTGTGATCGCCCGCCACGCATTGATGAGATGGCAATCGAGATCATTGATCGTCTCTGGGCCAATGCGCGGGGCTGGCCTATTTAGCAATACCGCCAGCGACCCAGCGAACGGCTCGACGTAATTGCGCACCTCCCCGAATGCCGCCCACACCTCCGCTGCAATGAGGGCCTTTCCTCCGAAATACGGAAACGGCGCTTTCAGTGGTTCACTCGCCATTTCGGCGAGTTGATCATTTTGTGTCATAAGTTCAATTCTGGGGTTGGCTCTTCATTCGCTTCCGCAGCGGCGTCGATCCGGTAGGTTTTGCGCTCGCGATATTCCTTCCTTCTCTCATCATGGACGACTTCAATAACGCGCGAAAATCTCCGCCCGTCCACCGTGATTTCATCGCCGCCAGCGTCTTTGAACAATCGCCCTAACAACTTACCGACGCGCACCTCTACGCCCTCGCTGGTATCGCGGCGACCAGGTAGCGGGAAATCATTTTCTTCCGCCGCCTCGCCCATTTCCGACGCCGTGATTGCGCCGCCGTGATTGCCCTCTTTGACGAGGATGTTGATCACGTCGCGGAGCCAT
This sequence comes from Akkermansiaceae bacterium, assembly GCA_043779985.1. GTDB lineage: Bacteria > Verrucomicrobiota > Verrucomicrobiia > Verrucomicrobiales > Akkermansiaceae > Luteolibacter. Next base: position 1,459 of record JAYWDF010000250.1, read on the forward strand.
TTTAGTTTCGGGTTTGCCGTCCGCATTTGCTCCTCCTTGTGCCCATCTAGCAGCGGCGGAAAATCAAAAATGTTCACCACGATCCAATCGAGCACCTGGCACCATGTTCGGAAATCGTGGCGGTTCTCGCTCGTCCTCATCCGCCCCATCCTCACCCACTCACGGATGATCGAATGCACCGCGCCAAGGTATCGAGGTTGATGGAATTTGATATGATCCACGAGATTCCCCTCGGGCCGATACGTCCACTCCATTTCCGGCGGGCGCTTACGAATCCGGGTGATGATTGACCTGTTAGCCATGTCCCGAGTGAGTTCCGCGCCGTTAGTTGAGAGCTGCCATATAAACGGCGTACAGTCAATATCTGCCGCCTCGCGGAGGCTCCGAGCATCCACCCGCCCCAGCCCACGAATCGCAGTTTCCAGAATCTGGCTGTCTAACCGTCCCCGAAAATTGTCGAACGTGACGAACGGCCTGCCCTTCATGAGCGCCCGCGAAACTCTCTCGTCCAGCGAGCCGACGCCTCCGACCGAATAGGCAAGTGCTGACGGTGATTCCCGGTAGATCGCATGAATGATTCGGAAGCGATAGCTCTTGCCTGATTGCGATTGATCAGCTTCCGCTAGGTCTAACGGGAAGTCATCATCAATCCATCCGCCCATTTTCAGGGCGGGCGAGATCAATGATGCAATCGCCCGCGACGAATCCCCGCCGGATGCAAA
>JAYWDF010000251.1:0-6503 GCA_043779985.1 Akkermansiaceae bacterium
GGTGTTGAAGGCATCCCCGAGACGATGGGAGAGCGAGGAAAAGAGCGTGCTGGCAAGGCCGAAGGCGACGGCTGCGAGGATGACTTTCCCCATCAGCCAGGCATCGAGCGCGGCACCGACGGCCGGCACATCCACGGAATAATGGGTGTGGCCGATGCCCCAGGCGCGGCAGGTCCAATCGGCAAGGAGGGAGGCAAAGAAGCAGGGAATGAGAGCGTCGTATTGAATTCGACCGACGATGAGGACTTCCAAGGCAAAGACCGCCCCGGCGATGGGTGTGCCGAAAATGGAGCCGAAGCCGGCGGCGACCCCGGCCATGAGTAGGATCCGGACGTGGGCGGCGTCCAGTTTGAGGTGGCGGGCGAAGGTGGCGGCGATGCCACCGCCCATTTGCACGGCGGTGCCCTCGCGCCCGGCCGAGCCGCCGAAGAGGTGGGTGACGAGGGTGCCGAAGAGGATCAGCGGAGCCATCCGCCGGGGGACGCCCGCACCGGGTTGGTGGATTTCGTCGATGAGCAGATTATTTCCGCCGCTGGCGGATTTACCGTAGAGGCGATAGATCAGACCGACGCAAAGACCGGCGATGGGTAACAGAAAGAGCAACCCGGGACAGGCGAAGCGGAGGCGGGTCAGTGCATCAAGCGCCCACAAGAAAAAAGCGGACGCGGATCCGATGACGGCGGCCAGCGGGACGAGGATGGCGACCCACCGGACGGCGGCGCGGATGTGGGTGGGGAGCCGGGTCATCGGGGCGGCGGGAATCTGGCAGAGCAATCGGGAAATGGCAGCAACCAAATACCCCGGGCCGACGCGGCAAAACGAGTTGAAGATTTTTCAGCGGCAAACAGGCGCAAGCAAACGCGAGAAATGAAGACGGTGAAGGTTTCTGAAATTCAATATCCCAGACAAATGACACGTATCACCAGCTCGAGGTCGTCCCGGTCGCCTCAACCGAGTCCCTCTCCGATCAAAAAATCGCGTGGCGTACTCACTAGCATTCCACAAACTGTCTTTCCGAGCAGCATTCCGAAGTCTCCTTTGTCCAGAGTCAGCAGCACCATGCACTTGGCGGCCAGCGCGGAAATCAGCACCGGCTTCTCTTTGGAGGCGGTCAGCAGCAGCGGTTTTCTGTGGGTGAGGGCGTTGGGGACCCACTCGACTTTCGACTGCATGTCCGGCCATTTCAGAACCGCATCCTCGCCGAGTTTTCCGATGTTTTTGCTCATTTCCGCATGGCAGTAGCTCGCCGAGATCAATAGCCAGCCCCGGGCGGGGACAAAGCAGCACGCTGCTGTCCAGAAAAATCCTCACGCCTCCCCTGCCCTCCTCCAGAAATCCTCGCGAGATTTCCTCGGGAATATCGCGCACGTGAGGGGCTTCCGCTGGTTGCAGAAAAATCCCGCCGTCCCGGAGCTCCACCAGCGCATTGCACCAAGGAGAATGACACCGGAATGCGGTTGGAATTTGATGGTTTTTGCCGGGAGATTCATGTAGTGAATCGACCCAGCTAACAACCCTTGTGAAAAAATCCTCCTCCTTGTTGCTCGTGGGTCTCTGTGCCGCCGGTCTGCTCAGTGGTTTCGTTGCGCGGCGATTAAGCGTCGGAACAGCAACATCCATCACCCATGACGATATGGCGGCGGCTAAGCCGGTGCTATCAGCCGGGAGCCATCAGGAAGCGTCTTCTGCGTCCGGATCCCTGCCGGAAATCCCCCGGGATCATTCCGCCGATACCTTGGAAACACTTGCCTCGCCCGACAGTGGATCGCTCTACGGACGACTTGCGCAGTGGCTGATGGATGCCAGCGAACCGGACATCGCGGCGTATTGGGCCTCCTACCAGAAGGGCAAACGCAGCAACGACATCACCGACCTCGTCTTCATCAACTGGACCCGCCTCAATCCGCAGGCAGCCATCGCTGCGGTCGCCGGCAGCCAGGACGAGCACTACGCGTGGTGGGCCTGGGCCAGTCACGATCCCGAGCGGTCGCTCGCCGCGGCCCTCGCCGCCGGGCCGGATCGCGTGAATAACGTGGCATGGGGCATCGGTGAGTTTCACCCAGAGTGGCTGCGCGCCCATTTCAAGGGAATCCCCGAGGCCGCCAAGGGCAATGCCATGTCCGGCATGAGCAAGTGGGACGATGGCGAGAATCCCCTGGAAACCCTCAAGTTTCTCAAGGAAAACGGCCGGAGCTACGACGAGGGGACCTTCAAGGCGCTGGCGCAGAAGGATCCTTGGGCCGCCTTTGACTGGATCAAGGAGAACCCCGGCGTGCAGCTTGATCGCTACCGCCCCGGTAAGGACGCGATGGCCATTCTCGTCGCTTCCATGAGCACGGAGCACCCCGAGGACTTGCGGCGCCTCGCCGAGCAGACGCCATCCGGCGAACTCAAGCGGAAGATGGAGGCCGCCTTGTTCGAGAGCTTGCTGGCGACCGATCCGGCAGCCGCCATCGAGCAGGCCAAGATCACTGCCTCGTCGGCCATCGCCGCGGAGCGATACTCGAAAATCGGGCTGAGCCTGCTCAAATCGGATCCCGATCAAGCCTTTGAAATGGGAAGGAACCTTTTGACCGCTCACGCCATCGGTCAGAGCGGTTCCGTCCAGGTCGAATACCCAAACGGCAGCTCCAGTTGGAGCGGTTCCTCGGATGACACCGCTGATTTGCTATCTTCGCTGATCTCCAAGGATCCGGCGCGGGTCATGGAAATGACCATCCAGTCCACCAAGCCAGGGCAGGGGCCTGACAATTCATTTTATACCGTTGCGAACCAGTGGGCGAACCAAGACCTCGTCGCCTACACCAACTGGGTCAATCAACAAACGGACCCCGGGCGTCACGACTCAGCCATCGGTCCGATCATCAGCCAGTTGGCGGAACTCAGCCAATTCTCCGAAGCGGCCGAGTGGGCGATGAGTTCGCACGGTTCGAGGATGGGGAGCCTCCCGAACGTTTTTTACCAATGGCGTCAAGCTGATCCAATTGGTGCCGCCTCCTGGTTAGATGCGGCGAATCTCCAGGAAAACGAGAGCGCCCAGCTTCTCGAAATCCTCCATCCGAAGAATCCCGCCAGCTCAGCCGACCCCTTTCAGGAATGAAACCCTCACCCACTCGTTTTCCCGCCAAAGCTGGCGGCATTCTAGGCTTCCTCGCCATGGCCGTCGTCGGTTGGAATCTGGCCGGCGGTAAGCATCCCTCGCCCGCGGCGGCGGGAATCGCCATGCCGTCGGGCAAGCACGCCGACCGCTCGATGCGACCCGTTAGGTCTGCCGGGCCGGGTGCCATCGCCGGGAAACGGCTGGACGCCATCCGCCGTGCCGGCTCGCCTGAAGCCCGGATGCGCGCCACTCTGGATCTGGCTAACAGTCTTCCGCCCTCCGAGTTCGCCGCGTGGTTGGATGGCGGGTTCTTCACCCTGCGCGAGGGTGCAGAGCTCACGCTCTTCACCAAGATTCTTCAGGAGCGTTGGCTGCTTGAAGACCCGGAAGGTCTCCTGCTGTGGAGCCTCAAGAACGAAACCAGCCAAGGCCGAAGCATCCTCACGACCTGGGCGGAAAAGGAACCCCAACGCGCGATCGATTTCTTCAAGAAGCACCCGGATGATTCGGCGGAAATGCGCGCCCTCGCCGCCATCGCCAAGACCCATCCTGCGCTTGCCCTCCAACGTCTGCAGGAGATGGTCGCCGCGGGGATCTCCGTGAAGGGCACCGGGAACGCCAGCTCGCTGCTGCGGCAGTTGGCGGAGAAATCCCCGGCCGCCTTGGAGGCGATGCTGGGTTCCCTACCCAAGCAGCTAAGGACCCAGGCCGAGGCTGCCTTATGCGGCCAGCGACTCACCGCCTCGTTTGCCACCGAGATCCGGGCGCTCTGGGACCGTCCCGACGGCTGGAAAATCTTCCAACTCAACCTCTCTGAAAACCAAGAGCTCCGCGGTAAATTGTTCGACGAGCTCGCGAACCTGCCACCCGCGTGGATCGCGTCCGTGGCGTCGAATAGCTATTATTTTGTGAATGAAAAAAACGCCGGTAGATGGCTGGATGCGGACCTCGCAGGCTACGGATTCACGCCGGAGCAGGCCAAGAACCTTCGGGCGAGCGCCTTGGGAACTCTGGCGTATAAGCACCCGGAAGAAGCGATCAAACGGATGGGGAAAATGGATATGGACGTGAATTCCCGCCAGAACATCATTGCCAACCTGCTGAACTCGGTGGATAGCGACCCCGAAAAAGCGGCGGCCCTGATCGCCACGCTTGGGTCCGAAGCCGATCGTCAGCTGGCACGCAGCACGCTCGACGCTCGAGCGGCCAATCAGGACGGCACCAAGATCGAGCAACCCGCGGATTGGCTGGAGAAAATGGCAACGCTTGATTCCAAGAACGCCGGAAACGCTTACTCCTATTTCTCGCTGCTCGGGCAGTGGGACTCTGACAAGCTGGCGGCGTTGACGACCCAATTCAAATCCATGCGGGATGACAAGAAGCTGCTAGTCGCCCAAGCGATCGCCGCCGGCAGACGATACGAGCTTGATTCCAATCCGTCCCTCGCGGGCGAGGCCATCCGCTATCTGGTCGTCAATCCCCCCGCCGCTCCCGATCCCGCCCTCGGCGCAAATCGATCTTCGGAAAACGACCCGCTGCGGATGGCCTCCGAATACGCCGGCAGACTCGCGGTCAAGGACCCGGTCGCCGCCGGTGACTGGGTGCAGACGCTCCCCGCCGGGGATGCGAAGCTCTGGGCGCAGAAGAATCTAGCAAAAAACTGGGCCATCCACGACCCCAAGGCGGCTAACCAATGGGCGAAGTCCCTCCCGGCGGATGCCCGCACCGCGGTTCAGGATTTCATGAAAAAGGAGAAGTGAGGGCACCCCACTTATCCGCCGCATCGGCGGAGAGGGTATATTTCAACATCCACCGCAGCCGCAGTGAGCATGGAGGAAGGATTTCGATCAGGCAGGGGAAACCCGTTCAAGCGCAGCGGCTCGGTGGACCAGCGCGTGCACTTGGCCCGGGAGATTTGATAGGGTTCGTGGTGGACGCGGCCGCAGAAGAGCTCGCCCGCCGGGTTGGAGGAAAATAACAGGTAACGCTCGACGAGGAACCATTCCAGCGAGCCAAGCACCGCGGCTTCGGTGGCGGCCGGAGTTTCGTATGCGTAATCAGCATCCACTGCGCCGCGGGATTTTCTCCGGCTCTGATAGTGAATGGCGCTGCCGGATTTCTCACTCCGCATCACCGCGTGTTCGTAGGGCAGGTGAAACGTGCGGCGGGCGATTTCAACCGCGATGGGCTGGTTGCAATCCAGCGAGAAGAACCAGACGCCGGGGTTTCCCTGATCGTCATGGACGTAGGTGCGCACGTTGAGTTCGTGGAACCACGAAAGCCACGGCACCGGCGGCAAACCCATCGGCCGGACGCGTTCCATGAAAAACGGCACCACGCCAAGCCACGCCTTCCCGTCAAAGGTATCCACATGCAAGCCGGGCGGTAGCCGCTCCGCAACGATGGCCGGATCGACTGGCCAATGGAGGAAAAGCAATCCCGCCCAACGCTGTCGCATCACCACTCGGCCGGGGGGCGACTCCCGGAGTGCAAGCCGTTGGTGGGGGCTGGGCTGGCGCACGGTCATGGACGATGATCTCCCGGGAAATCCGGGATGCACGGAGTTTTTCACGCGGCACTGCGACCGTGCGTCGGGCAATGTCACAGTGAGTTCAAGGGGTTGAATCCACCTTCCTCACCGTCGTGCCGTCGACCCAATGGCTGCCGATCAAGGTAGCCCGCGGATGCTCGGGAACGCCGTGCTCGTTGTGATGGACCATGGAAATGAGCATGTCCACCGCCGCCTCGCCGACGAGATCGTTGCGCTGGTCCATGCCGGCCCAGGCGCTGTGATCGGAGCGCCACTCATACTGGATGAGCCCGACATCTCCCGGCACCCGCAAGCCCAGATCCTGGACCCAGCGCTTCACCTCGTGATAGAGCGTGAAGATCACATCCGGCTGGTTTTCCTTAAACCACTTCGCAAACAAGCTCCGATCGCCCCGGGCCGCCGCCACTTCATAGAACGGCACGGTCCGCCGCGCCGGCGGGATCAAGCGGCTTTGGCCAATCAAAAAGCCTGCGGAAAACCGCCCGTCGACCAAGTCGTCGATCACGCCGTCGAGAACTAACGCAGGTCGCTGATAGCCAAGAGCCACGGCTTTTTCCAAGGCCACCAAGGCGAGCGTGTGTTGGTCACTGCAGGAAAAGGAGAGCGCCGGTTCCCGCGTCCGGACGCCCGTCACCAAGGCCGGGAACTCGTCCCACAAGGGGGCCAGTCGCGCCGGTAAGCGGTTGCGCTGCATCAGCCCGACGATGACCAGGCCCCGGATGTTCCGCGCCCGGAAAATCGACAGCCAGCGCGCGGCGGACATCTTCGGCTCGTGCAGCCAGAACTCGTCGAGTTGATAGCCGAGCTGCTCCGCACGCTGCCGACAGCCGGTCACATACGCGGGAATCGTCG
>JAYWDF010000252.1:0-2178 GCA_043779985.1 Akkermansiaceae bacterium
CAGAAACGCAGTGTTCGGTTGGAGCCATCCCTTGAGACGGTGCCCGATCTGCTTATCGAGGTCTTGTTTTCCTTCAAATGGAATGCAGCGATGAGAAACACTCTTTGGTAGCACACGGGGCAGGAATTCATCGAGCATGACTTTTGCGGAGCGTTCTTCGAGGAAGATCACCAGCTGTCTCATTGCGGGTCAGCTCCGGTGAAGAATCCTTGCTTCCAGAGATAGCCCATTTGATCTCCGTCTTTCATGTATGCAGTGATTTGCTTATCATCACTGGCGCGGCAAATCGTGGTGTAGCCATCAGTTTTCCTCAGCCAAAATACTTCCTCAAGTAAGGCCGCGTTGAGCAGATCAGGAGAATGACTGGAGACAAAAACTTGGCCGCCTTGTTTGGCATACAGGCGGAACTCCTCAGCGAGTTCCTGAAGCAGTGTCGGGTAGAGCTGATTTTCAGGCTCCTCTACGCAAAGGAGCGGATGCGGCACGGGATCATAAAGTAAAACAAGATATGCAAGCATTTTGATCGTTCCGTCAGAAACGTAGCGAGCGAGAAATGGATCCTCAAAAGAACCATCCTGGAATTTGAGGAGGATACGCCCCTCTTCGGTCTCCTTGGATTGCACATGGTTGATACCAGGAACCCGTTGTTTGAGCTTTTCGATAATTCTAGTAAAAGTATCGGGATGTCTTTTGTGGAGATACTCGATAACGAGAGCGAGATTTTCACCTTCACGAGATAGATGTTCGGCATAGCCCGTTTCTTGCTCAGGTCGTGCTCGGCTGATGTGGAAGTCAGAAACATGCCACCGCTCAATTAAATCCCCGAGTGCTACCGCAGCGGGAAATCTTTTAAACTGAGCAAGCCCTTTGATCGCAAGGATGTCATCGGACTTGAGTTTTTGATGATCGCGTTGCAATTCTGATTCGTCTGTGACATCAGCGATTTCATTTGTCACGGCTTCTCCTTCGCCACGGGAGAAGTTCAGAAACCGCCAAGGCTTCCCTTTACTCCCGCGACGATACTGGAGGACTTCGCTAGCAATGTAAGCACGATTTGATTTGGGGTCTTGGTCGATAGATAGAGAGTAGGTGACTAAAGGACTATCATTTTGCTCCCTGAACTTGAGTTCGATTTCAATTGGGCCTTCAGAGTCACGACTGCGAACTTCATTAAATCCATTACTGCCACCTAACTTGCTGAGTGCAGTATTTACGTTAGATGCCATCGCTTCGCGGAGAAATGCGAAAACAGTAAATAGAGTGGATTTCCCCGAACCATTGGCTCCGATGATGATAGCAAATCGCGGAATGTTCCGCATCTCGACGTTGTGAAAAGCACGAAAATTTTTGAGGGAAATTTGTTCGATGTGCATAGCGGATGAGTGACAGATTTTTATGAGAGTGACCAGCGGATGGTGAATAATATTATTCCAAGTGATGTGCTTACAAGCTTCCCTTCAATCTCTTCGATCAAGCGGGCGCGTTGGCTATCCACTTGATCTTGTGCGTCGAAAAGTGATCGGCGTTTGGCGCTCCGCTCGGTTTCAAGGATCTGAATCCGCTTCTGGCTGGTCAGCTTTTCTTCCAACGTCAGCGAGGTGATTGCCGCGCGCCGGGCGTCTTTGATCTGACGGTCGAACTCTTTGATTTCACGTTCCAAGCCGAGCTTGAGGTCATCGGACCAACCATCGAGCTTGTTGGCTTCTGCTTCAAAGAACCGGGCATTGCGCTCGGAGATGCCGCGTCGGATTTCGGTTTGTCGTGTGGTGGCGAAGGAAGAAACGGTCTCAGGAGCGGGCAAGTCGAGGATCGCGCCCGTGACGTTGGCAGGAAGGGTGAGCAACCGCTTCGCCTGTTCGTCATCCAGCAACTCATTTCCATCGGTGCAGGCTGCTAGGATGAGATGATCCTCCGCTTGGTCCATGGACTCGACGGTGAACAGCGAAACCGTGAGCCAGCCGGATTGGCCGCGCAACGGTTCGAGGATGCTGATTTTGCTGCCGTGATCGGCGTAGCGAAACTCAACTTCGGCGACCGGCAGGACGTGGCTCTTGGCCTTGGCGATGACGCACTCTGCTAACGGGTGACCAAAGCGGTAGAGGTGAGCTTCGCCTGAACGGCGCGGGAGTTCATAGCGGCCGAGTGGGATTTCATTGGCCGCAAAAGAACGCAGAGAGC
>JAYWDF010000253.1:0-2177 GCA_043779985.1 Akkermansiaceae bacterium
CGGATGAAATGCTTCGCCGCCGCCCTCCTTTTCTCCACCGGATTTCTCCCGACAGCCACCCGGGCAGCAGGTATCTTCCCGCTCGATGCCATCAACCCCACCACCGTCGAGCAAGGATGGGGCGTGGCGAAGATCGACCGCTCGGCCGATGACGGCCCGATCACGATGGGCGGCAAGGTTTACGCCAAAGGCATCGGCACCCACTCCGTCGGCGTGATCGCGCTCAAGCTCGACGGCCTGGCCGAGGAATTCTCCGCGGTCGTGGGAGCCTCAGATCGACAAAAAGGCACCGCTTCCAGCGTCGAATTCGTCGTTCAGGGGGATGGCAAGACCCTCTGGTCCTCGGGCGTGATGACACCCGACTCCCCACCGAAGCCGGTCGCGCTCAACCTTGCCGGCGTTCGCAAACTCGAACTGCGCGTCGAAGACGGCGGAGACGGCATCGCCTACGACCATGCAAACTGGGCGGACGCTTCGATCCGCTACACCGGCGCAGCCCCCACCACCAGCGACACCGGGATCCATTTCGGCACCGATGCCTTGGACATCGCCTGCTCGGTTGGCAAGAACGGCGATTTGAACCTCGTCAGCCTCGGCGCCCCCGACGGCTCGTGGAAATCTCCGCTGACCGGCCCGCTCTACCCAGGATCCAGCGACTGCAGCTACCACGAAGCGCCCGTGGCGATCCGTTTGAAAAACGGCGACTCCGCCCTGCAACTCGTCTATCACGACAGCAGCAGCAGCGACATCGCCGGGGGCATCCGGGAAACGGTCATCACCCTGCGCGACCGCGTGCAACCGATCTTCGTGGACCTCCACTTCAAGCTCTTCACCCATCAGAACGTCGTCTCGCAGACGGTGGTGCTGCGGAACGGCTTGAGGGAATCCATCCAAGTCGAGCGCTTGGATTCCGCCTAGTGGCAGGCCCCCGCCGGCACCGCGCCGCATATCGAGTGGTATGACAGCCGTTGGGGAGACGAAGCGAAACCGAACAAGGAAAAGCTCTCTAAAGGCCGCCGCCTGATCGAAAACCGCAACGGCAACCGCCACATCGAGGGCCCCGTCCCCGCCTTCGTCCTGTCCTTCGGCGGATTTGCCGATGAGGAAACGTCCCCCTGCCTCATCGCCTCCCTCGCCTGGTCCGGCAGCATGGCGATGTCCTTCGACAACGACAACAAAGGCATCTTCGCCGCCTCACTCGGAGTGAGCGGGCGCAACAGCGCTTATACGCTGGACCCCGGCAAGTCCCTCACCTCACCCGCCTGCATCTTTACCTACAGCCCTGCCGGGAAAGGCGGTGCCAGCCGCGATCTCCACCAGTGGACCCGCCTCCACGGAATGCGCGATGGCGACCGCCTCCGCCTCATCGATAACAACTCTTGGGAAGGCAGCCAGTTCGACGTGACCGAAGAAACCGTCATCGACATGATCCAGCGCAGCGCCGCCCTCGGCATCGAACTCTACGTCCTCGACGACGGTTGGTTCGGCAACGGGCCCAACGCCCGCACCGGCGATGCGTCCGGACTGGGCGACTGGCAGATCAACCGCAAGCTCTTTCCCCACGGCCTCGGCGCCCTCGTCAAGGCCGCGGAGGATGCCAAGTTGAAATTCGGCCTCTGGTTCGAGCCGGAAATGATCAACCCGCGCAGCGAGCTCTTCGCCAGCCACCCCGACTGGGTCCTCCGCCACCCGGGCCGCAAGCTGGAGCTAGAGCGGAACCAAGCCGTCCTCGACCTCACCCATCCGGATGTTAGAGACTTCGTTTTCAAGAGCGTCGACGACATCCTAACGGCCAATCCCGACCTCCGCTTCGTCAAGTGGGATTGCAACAGTAGCATCCACAACCCCTATTCGCCCCACCTCGCCGCCGAGCGCCAGGGCGACCTGCTCTGGAACTACTTCGAGGGCTACTACGGAGTGCTCCAGAAGCTCGTGGCCAAGCATCCCGCTGTCGATTTCCAAGCCTGCTCCTCCGGCAGCGGACGGGCGGATCACGGCGCCATGCAGTTCAGCCACAACTTCTGGGTCAGCGACAACACCAACCCGCTCTACCGCCTGGGCGCGCAGTGGAGCTACTCCACCTTCCTCCCCGCCATGGCCGCCACCTGCCACGTCACCCATTCCGGAAATTTCCAACCGAAGTTCCGCTTCGACGTCTCCATGATGGGCCAGTTAGG
>JAYWDF010000254.1:0-2177 GCA_043779985.1 Akkermansiaceae bacterium
TGTCAGCCATGGTCGGAAATTCAAGGCATCCCGATGGGGCCCAGGCTGTTCAAATACCACTCCCACAGACGCCACGCGCCAAACATCCAAGCCGCGGCACCCATCGCCAGGAAAGGGCCGAAGGGAAGCTGCTTGCCGAACCCAATCCGCCCGATCACCGCTGCGACGATCGCAAAAACCGACGCCGCGAACAACGAGAAGAACACGCCCGTCCAACCGAAGAACGCCCCGATCATCCCGAGCAAATGCACATCCCCCATCCCCATCGCCTCGCGCGGGATCACCGTGCTGGTGGCGATCCCGTCCAGCGACTTGATCTTCGCTAACTGGTAAATCATCCCGTCCGGCAACTGGATCTCCAACTCGCGGATGATTAAGGTCCCACCACCGACAGCTTCGCCGCTGACGTGGATTTCCGTCGTCTCCACCAGCAATCGATCCGTCTTGCGGGAGAAAATGTCCCACCACGGGATTTCCTCGCCGTCGATCACGAAGCACATCGGATCCTGGTCGGTCGCCGGCTCCTTGAGTGACCACGCCACCGGTTTGTCAAACTTCAGCGCCTTCTTGCCGAAGGCCATTTTCCCGAACTCCACCACCAGCCACAATCCCACGAATCCCGCAGTCCAGCCGATGGCACCCTGCTTCAACCCGGCAAGCCAATTCCCCGCCTCGCCCGCCAGCACCGGCAATTGCGACCAGACCATGCAGGCGCCCAGACCGATGACCGAACCGGCCCAGGTGAGCGACGTCGGGATGATCAGATGCTCCGCATCAATGAAGGTGATCGCCACTAACAACGCCATCAGCACCCACAGGAAAACAATCACCCCCACCGACAACGGCGCGAACAACCACCACACCGCCGTAAATAACAGAGCGGTCAAGAGCTCCACGCCGAAGTAACGAAACGCGATCGGCGCGTGGCACTCCCGGCATTTTCCCCGCAGCCACAACCAGCTGATCATCGGGAAATTCAGCCACATCGGGATTGGATTCTTGCACAAGGGGCAGAACGAGCGTTTCGGTTCGTTGACCGACATGCCCAGCGGCACGCGGTAAATCACCACATTTAAAAACGAGCCGATGCAGGCGCCGATAAAGAATGCCGGGATGAACCAGAGCCAGTGATCAAACGGTGGGTAAAAAGGTACGGTAGCCAAGATGCCGCCATTGAAGCCACCCACGCCCGCCTGCCAAGTAGAAAGGCTGCGGGCGGTGGGATTGGTTCTTGATGAGGGAACCCGGTGTCCCTACTCTTCCATGATGAAAAGGGAATGGTCACTTGCGCTGGGTTTGGTCGGTTCGCTGGTCGCTTGCGGACAAGCCTATGATTTGGCAGGCACCTGGCACATCGCAGCCCTCGATCTGCCGGGAAATGCGAGTCAGAACAAGGATCCTCAAGGGATTGTCATTGCCGTGAATGGCGCCGACTCCTTCCACACCACCGCAGGCACCCTCAGCATCGACGCCGCCGGCAACGTATCGGGAAATGTCGGCGAAACTGTCGCTGGAACCGCCACCGCCGACGCGCAAGGCACCGTGACCCTCGCGCTCACCCTGCCAGAGGTGCAGAACTTCACACTCACCGTCACCCCGACGTCCGATCTCATGGCGACCGTCCACGGCGCGGTGGACTACAACGAGCTTCTGGTGCTCGCGAAGGCCCCCGCCGCCGCGGTTTACTCCGATGCGGTTGGCACCTGGTGGGTGATGGAACTCGAAGTCCCCGCGGCACTCGACCTCCAATACAATTCGCAAGGAAAGCTCACTAACATTGGTAACGCCACGAACTTCCGCCAAAGCCGCCGCCCCTTGGTGATCAATGGAGCGGGGCGCTACGACTACAATTCCGGGGACGAGGCAGGAAACGTCGCCATGGCCGCCGGCGGTGAGCTGGTCATCACGCCGGACGCCACCCCGGAAAACCCGACAAACGCGCCGCTTCATTTGCACCTGAATGCGCTCAAAGACGTCGCCATCGCGACCACTGCGGATTCCTACAGCTGCAACATGGTCATCTTGGTCAAATCCCACGAAGTCCTCCCGTGGGAAGCCGCTGGAAACTGGGCGATGAGCAGTCTGAATCTCCCCGGCAGCCTGCCTCTCACCTTTGACAGCAACCACCGCGTCACCAACATAAGCCGGCTGGACAGCTTCCGGCGGATGAACGGCTC
>JAYWDF010000255.1:0-6491 GCA_043779985.1 Akkermansiaceae bacterium
CGGCTCCGCCAGAAACAAGACCCGCCCCGGCAATCGCCAATCTTTCCGTAGCGGAACCCGAAACCCTCTCCCCCGCCCCAGATAAAAAGATCCATCCCGTAACCATCGACGGTGAGATGACCTACGGCGACTTCGCTGCCATGCATGGCACGGACGCCGAGCGACTCAATGCCCTCAACGGACTGGATCTCACGAAAGCAACTGTCCTAGCCAAAGGCTCTGAACTATACGTTCCCGCCCAGCCATAAGCGACCGGGCCTTTGACTCCCCCCTCGGATGAACGCAAACCCGCCTGGAGCCAAGCTCCGGGCGGGTTTTACGTTGCTTCATTCAACGAAAAAACACCGGCTGCCCGTTGTGGTAGGTGACTGAATCCGCGCTGCCCGAGCCGTTGCTGTGAGCTGTCCAGTGTTGAGCTGGCACGACATTATCCCTTCTTTCATGGGGAGAACTGCTGGGGCCGTTGGTAATGGTGACCTGCGTTCCTTCGTCCACCGAGTTGAAAAGGACTGGCACAAAGGCTTTCGGCAGGCGGATGCAGCCATGCGATGCAGGCTTTCCTGGCTCAGGGATCAAGCCGCCGTGCATCCCGACGCCGTAAGAGGTCAGACGCATCCAGTAAGGCATCGGAGCTGGCACGTAGGTCATCCCATCCGGCACCCGGTCGCTCGATTTCGCATCGCCGTCCGTGACGTTTCCATAGTCATCCTCGAACCAGCCGTAGAGATTCGAGTGCTTGTCCTCGATTTTCTCCATGATGTGATAGGTGCCGGGAACGGTCCCGTGACCTTCCTTGCCGGTGGCAACATAACACCAACCGATATCATGATCCCCGCGCTTAAACTCTGCGATCTGGTCCCTCAGACTGATGCGCACGGTCACCCGGCCTTCTCCGCCGTCGTCATGCCAATGATAGAGCACCCGCTCCGCCCTTCCATAGACGGATGGAGTCATGCCCGGACCGCAGGAAACCGACAGCAATGCCGTGGCGACGCCCAATAGCCCGACGGAAGATTTAAAAATAACACGCATAAACATCGAAATTTTCATGAAGACTGAAAACGCGGGTCGTCGCGGATTCGACCAACTCAATAGGCTGGCAACTTCGATGGGTCAAGGCCCGGAGACGAGCTTTCACGCAATGGAGGGCTTCCAAGCCTTGCGCTCGGCCGGATCTTCACCTACCCAGAAGCCACATGATACGCTTTTCGATCTTTGGTATTCCCGTTGAAATCCAGCCCTTTTTCTGGATCACGCTGGTCATCCTCGCGCGACCCGAGAAGGCGGACAGCGGCCCGGAAATTCTCCGAATCGCCCTATTCGTTCTCGCGGGCTCCATTTCCATCCTGATCCACGAGCTCGGCCACGCCTTGACCGCCCGCTCGTTCGGCGCCTCCTCCAGGATCACCCTCCAGGGATTCGGCGGTTATGCGGCCTACTCGGGCGTTAGAATGAGCCGGTGGCAGAGCTTCCTCGTCACGGCAGCAGGCCCGGGAGTCCAGATTGCCCTCGGCGCCCTGATCTACCTTCTGTTCATCGCCCTGCCGAATCTCAATGACAACGGCTCCTATTTTCTCACCGAACTGTTTATCATCAGCTTCTTCTGGGCCATCCTCAACCTCCTCCCGGTCGTACCGCTGGATGGCGGCCAGATGCTCAACGCCGCCCTCGGGCCCGCGCGCATCAAGATCACCCTCTGGGTCTCGATCCTTGTCGCCGTCGGCGTGGGCTTGGCCTTGTACGTGCTCGCGGATTCCATCATTTTCCCGATCTTTCTCGGGATGTTCGCGTGGCAAGCGTTCAAAGCACTCCAAGAGCAGCGTTAGAGCCGAGTTACCAGAAAACCATCCGCAGGCCGGCGATCGTCGAGAATATTACGATCATCCATTCGAAGGCCACCTGCGGCACGTGTCGGAGCAACCATTTCCCGCCAAGAATTCCTACCACCACCGCAGGCAGCAGCCGCAGGTTTTCCCACAGCGTCTCCGGGGTGATCAGCGCCAAGCGGGCATTGAGCGGAACTTTGATCAGATTGATCAGCAGAAAAAACCGCGCACCGATGCCGATGAGTTCCATCTTCGGCACCTTGCGTGCCATCAGGTAAAGCTGGACCACCGGTCCCGCCGCGTTTGCCAGCATCGTTGCGAAGCCACCGAGCACACCTGCACTCAGGCCGAAGCCGCCTGACTCCGCCAGACGGTCGAATCCCACCGGTTGCCAGCGTCGGAACGCCTGCAGTCCCACCATCACCAGCACGCAGATTCCGATCACCCGCCGTGCGGTGGTTTCGGAAATCCCGCCAAGCACCCACCAGCCCAACGCGATCCCCACCAGCGCCGGAGCTAACAATTTCCACACCGGGCGCCACGTCCCATGCTTCAGGAATGCCGGATACGCCATCAAATCCGCGGCGATCAGCAGCGGCAAGGCCAAGCCGACCGACGCCTTCGAGCCGTAAATATCGGCCAGGATCACCACCGACACCATCGAGATTCCGCTGAATCCCGCCTTCGACAGACCGATGCACAAGGCCGCCAACAGCGCCCAAGCATAAACGGATGGATCAGACAACATATCCCCGCGAACCATCGGCGGATCGGGTCCACCCGCAAGAACAAACCATCCTCAAGACCCGCCGCTCAATTCTTCGCCTTTCCAAAGCGCCGTTTTGCTGTTCATTCTACCTCATGACCACGCTCGGGCGGATTCTCCGCCACACCTTCCGCTTCCCCTTGCAAAGCTCGCTCTCATTGCTGATGGCCGTCCTGTGCACCGCGCTGGTCCTGGTCCTGCCCGGGATCACGATGCGCTTCATCGACGTGATCATCGCGAAAAACCGGCCCGATCTCATTCTATCCACCGCCGCCCTCGGCATCGCTGCGATCTTCGCCCGCCAGCTCCTCTTCACCCTCCGCACCTACCTCAACAATTCGTTAGAACTCAAACTCACCCACCTCATCCGCGTCGAGCTCTATGACAAACTCCAGCGCCTGCCGGTGAAATGGTTCGATTCTAACTCGTCGGGTGAAATCATGTCCCGCGTCGCTGACGACGTCCCGACGATGGACCGCGTCATCATCGAGGGCGTGGACCAAGCCATCGCCGCGGTGCTCCAGCTGGTCATCATCATCAGCTACATGCTCTATCACTCGTGGCAGCTCACGCTCGTCACCTTGATTCCCCTCCCCATCATCGGCCTGATCACGACGTGGTGGTCCCGGCGCTCCGAGTCGATGTGGCAAGCCTCCTCCGAGGCTTCTTCCGCTCTCAATGCCATCCTCCATGACAACCTCTCCGGCATTCGCCAAATCAAAGCCTACACCGTCGAGCCCCAAGCCTTGGAATCCTTCGACAAAGCTTCCCGCAAAGTCGGCGAAAGCCACATGAGCGTCATGCGCGGCCAGGCCGTTGTCTGGCCCGGCGTCTCATTCATTGCCGAGTCCGGTATCATTCTCATGGTCGCCTTCGGCGCTTGGTGGACCTTGCAAGGCCACCTCTCCCCCGGCATTGTGATTTCCTTCCTCGTCTCCTGGGGCTTTCTCTTCGATCCCATTTCCCGCATCAATACTCTCGCCCAGACCTTCACCCGCGGCTCCGTCTCCGCCAAACGGATCTTCGCCATCATCGACACGCCGGACGAGTCCCACATCACCGACGGTGAGCGCCCCACCGACTTCCGCGGCCACGTGCAATTTGAAAACGTCTCCTTCACCTACGCTGACCAAGCACCTGCCATCAATGGCCTGAGTATCGAGGCCAGACCCGGCGAAACCATCGCTCTCGTCGGTGCCACCGGTGCCGGCAAGTCAACGGTTCTCAATCTCCTCACCCGCTTTTACGAGCCCACCGGCGGCCGTATTCTCATCGACGGAGTTCCGCTGGATGGAGTCTCCAAGGAATGGCTTCGCGATCAGCTCGGCTACGTCACTCAGGAGAGCTTCCTCTTCAACACCTCGCTACGGGAGAACCTTCTGTTAGCCAGGCAGGATGCCTCTGATGACGAGCTCTGGGCCGCCCTCGAGGCAGCCAACGCCGCCGCCTTCATTCGGGCCAGCAGCGACGGACTCGACACGGTGGCCGGCGAGCGTGGGAGCCGCTTCTCCGGTGGTGAAAAACAACGCATTTCCATCGCCCGCGCCCTGCTCAAGAATCCCCCGCTGCTGCTCCTTGACGAGGCCACCTCAGCGCTCGACAACACCACCGAGCGCCTGGTGCAGCAAGCCCTTGAAAATCTCCGTTCCGACCGTACTTGTTTTGTGATTGCCCACCGACTTTCCACCGTCCAGAAGGCAGACCGCATCTGCGTCCTCCACCATGGGAAGCTCGTTGAGCAGGGCACCCACGCCGAGCTCATCGCCCTCGGGGGCTCTTACGCGAAACTTTGTGAAGTCACTTTTGCAAACGATCCTCGACCTGCGGCGTGAATTGCCCTACCCTTGCTTCTAACTGCCTCCCGCACCCTCCTCATGGAAACTCTTCTCAAGCTCCCCGACTCCTCCGCCCCCAGCACCATCACCGAGATCCTCGCGTCACTTCGCAAGGAACACTTCGAGCCTCGCCATGAAGCGAAAGCCTGGGGCGACTGGATCTATCTCAGCTCCTACTCCACCGTGATCAGCATCGAGTGCAACCACGGTCTCAGCAGTACCGCCACCATCGAACATGGCGAGGGCGAAGAAGAGGGCGAGCCCGTCACCTCGCTCTATCGCGCCTTCGGCCGGCTCGGCTGGCTGGGCATGGACGACGACGGCGAGTTTTCGTTAGGCTGAATTTTCCGACAGGCGAGACACCGCGCCACGGCCCTCATCGCGCTTGCCCCTTGACGATCCATCTCGTGATGGGGAGTTAGCTCTTTGGATCGTCTTTCTTTACAGGAAATACCAAGACCATTCCCTTGAGCAGGCGGCAGAATTCCTTCTTCGGCATCACCGTAAGCGCACCCTCGCCCTTGGGGTCTCCCGTCGTGGTTTTGAACTCCACCTCATAGCGGTCGATCCGCACGATGCGGATGAATTTTTCGCCCTTTTGGTAAATCTCGTCTTGGAAAAGTCTCATGACTCAGACTGGTGCCACGGCCATGATCTGGCAAGCAACCCAATAAGATCCGTGCATTTTATTGGGCGTGACGAATTGACCCAAAACCAGGACTCGGGTGCCGAGCGCCGTTTCCTGCGTGTTTCGCCGTGGTCCAGCCCAAGCGTGACGATCCGACCAGATGCGTGAGGCCCGACAAATTCGGGGTCGGCAGCGCACACTTCAAGCCTTGATTCCCGCCTCCAACTGCCGCAAGATGCGATCCGGATAGGATTGGCCATTGAGTCCACCTACCGAAACGATGCCCCCAGAGCATCCCGCACCTGATTTCGGAAATCCTCCTTCACCGATTCTACCGCCTCCCATGATTGACCGCCTGCCACCCACCTGTGCCCCATCGCTGATCCTCGTCGTCGACGACGAAGCAAGAAACATCCAGCTCGTGGAGGCGCTCTTGCTCCGGCATGGCCACCATATCATTTCCGCAAACAGCGGACCAGAGGCGCTCAGAAAGCTCGATGCTGCCACGCCCGACCTCATCCTGCTCGATATCATGATGCCCGGCATGACCGGATTGGAGCTGTGCGGTATCCTCCAGGCGGATTCGAAAACCCGGGGAATCCCGATCATTTTCCTCACGGGAGAAACCGACCAGCGCTTCGTCATCGACGGTCTGCAACAGGGTGCCATGGACTACATCACCAAGCCGTTCCACTTCGCCGAACTGCTGTCCCGCGTGGACCTCCACTTGAGCCTCCAGAAAGCCCGCCGGAATTTGGCAGCGACCATCACCGAAAAAAACCGCCTGTTGGAAATCGTCGCCCACGACTTGAAGAACCCGCTCAGCGGCATCCAGTTCGCCGCGTTGATGCTGAGTGAACGCACCAAGGGGGCGGATCCCCAGTTGGACATCCTCATGAACAGCATCAAGGACTCCGCCTCCCGGGCCTTTGAAATCATCGCCAGCCTACTGGAAACTCACGGCCTCAACGAGGCGACGTCGAAAGTCGTCAGGGAGCCGGTTTGCTTGAAAGAGAATGCGATCAAGGCTTTGAAAAACTTCGAGTCGCACGTCCGCAGCAAGAACATCACCCTAGATTTCCATAGCCCGCCAGGCAGTGTGATCGTGCTCGGAGAGGACCGGACCCTGCTCTGCTGCCTCGAAAACCTGATCTCCAATGCGATCAAATTCTCACCCATCGGAGCGAAAGTGACCATCGAGATCCTGCCGGGTGACCAGAGCGGTAAGTTCCGGATCGAGGATCAGGGCCCCGGCATCCAAACGGACGAAATCGACCGCATGTTCCAGAAATTCACCCGTCTCAGCGCCCGCCCCACGGCAGGCGAAGCGTCCACCGGACTAGTGTCTCGTAAAACTCAAATTGTTGGATAGAGTGATTTGAGTTTGATCCGGGCTTTTTGGTTGGTGAACTGCCAATTGATGGATTTGGACTCAT
>JAYWDF010000256.1:0-6490 GCA_043779985.1 Akkermansiaceae bacterium
TCTTCATCACCGTGCTGCCGCCCTACGTCGGGCTCAAGGCCGTGGCGGTGAGCGTTTCCATGGGTGAAATTTTCCACAGCGTGCTGATCTACCTGGGCATCCCCTTCGCCGCGGGCGTCTTGAGCCGGGTGCTGCTCGTAAGGCTGAAAGGCGAAGCTTGGTATGAAAGCGTCTTCATCCCGAAGATTTCCCCTCTCACTCTCGTCGCGCTGCTCTTCACGATCGTCGTGATGTTCACTTACAAAGGCGACGCCATCGTCCGCCTACCACTGGATGTGGTCCGCATCGCCATCCCGCTGGTCATCTATTTCGCCATCATGTTCTTGGTGAGCTTCGCAATGGCCGCCAAGTTAGGTGCCGACTATCCGCGCTCTGCCAGCGTCGCCTTCACCTCGGCGGGAAACAACTTCGAGCTCGCCATCGCCGTGGCTATCGCCGTATTCGGTCTGGAGTCGGGAGTCGCCTTCGCCGCAGTCGTCGGCCCCTTGATCGAGGTGCCCGCGCTCATCGGACTGGTCCATGTTTCCTTCTGGCTGCGCAAACGCTATTTCCCCGCTTACTAACACATGAAACCACCCGCTATCCTCATCCTTTGCACCGGCAACAGCTGCCGCTCCCACCTCGCTGAAGGGATTCTCCGTGCCGCTCTCCACGACCATTACCGCGTCGCCAGCGCGGGCTCGAGACCTGCCGGTTATGTCCACCCCCTCGCGATCCAGACGATGGCGGAAATCGGCATCGACATCAGCACGCACCACTCCAAGCACCTCAATGAGTTCCTCACCGACGACGTGGAAACCGTGATCACCGTTTGCGGCAACGCCGACCAGGTTTGCCCCGTTTTCCCCGGTCAACTGAACCGCCACCACTGGGGCTTCGATGATCCGGCGCATGCCACCGGCAGCGAGGAAGAACAGATGCAAGTCTTCCGCCGGGTCCGGAACGAGATCGCCCGCGTCTTCCAGGCCTACGCCGCAGGACGCTTGGACGAACGCCGGATGATTTAGATCACGGCGAACTTCGCTGCAGCGACCACGAGGACCACCGCAAGCGAGCGTCGCAGCGCGGGCGATCCTGCACTCCGACTCCCCCAGGACGAGCCGACCCAAGCCCCCGTCATCACCGCGGGAAGCAGCAGCCAGGTGATCGAGGGAGTGGCGCCGCCCTTCGCGAGGAATCCAAACAGCCCCGCAAGGGAATTCACGAATATGAAGGCTGCGGAAATGGCCGCGGCAGGCTTGGTGGGCGCCCAGCGGAAAAATATCAGCAGCGGCGTTAGGAATATTCCACCACCGATGCCGATCAGGCCGGATAGAAATCCGAGCGCCGCGCCGAGGACCAGGATGGCGGGCAAGGGCGGCTCGCGGGTGACGATCTCCTCGGTTTTCCCGCCGAACGCAAGCCGCCATGCTCCGAAGACAAGCGCTGAGGCGAGGATGAGTTTGAAGATCGGATCCGGAAACTGCAGCCATCCACCGATGAATGCCGCAGGCACGGACGCAGCGGCCAACGGCCAAAACAAGCGCCCGCGGAAATGCCCGGCACGGGCGAACATCACAAGCGCCAACAGCGAAACGGCAATATTGAGCGTGAGCGCAATCGGCTTCATCGTCGCCGGGGCCATGCCGAGGACGCCCATCACCGCAAGGTAGGCGGAGGCTCCGCCATGACCAACGGAGGCATAGAGTGCCGCCATCAAAAAAAACGCCACGACGAGAGGTAGTAATGGAAGGTCGCTGAGGATGGTGAGCATTCGACCCACAGAATCAGAAGTGGACGATGAAATCCAGCTTGGTTGTGACCGAGGTTCCTTCCCGTTCCATTCGCTTCGGGACCCTCCGGTTACGGCTCTCCTGCACACGCGATGCAAATACGTTGCTGCGCAGACATGACGAGGCTTGGCCTTTCTAGAGATCTGATCTACTCAGTGCCGATGGAAACACCGAACCCTTACGCGCCGCCCGCCATTGCCTCGATCCCGGCGATGGATGACATTTCCCGCCAGCTTGAAGGAATCCAGTATCCGCTGACGCTTTCCTTCAAGGTTCTGGCACTCGCCAGCCAGGCAACGGTGACGGATGCGTCCGGCCGCACGGTGCTCTATACCAAGCAAAAGATGTTCAAATTCCGCGAGCACGTGGAAATCTGGACCGACAAGTCCCAAGGCACCCGCCTTGCCGAAATCAAGGCGAACAAGGTGATCGACTGGTCCGCGCGCTACTTCTCCACCGACGCGCGCGGCGGCGAAATCGGTAGCGTCGGCCGGCGCGGCTGGCGCTCGATTTGGAAGGCTCACTACGAGACATTCAATCCCGGCGACAACACTGCGGATTTCTCTCTCCAAGAGGAAAACGCCTGGATCAAGGTGGCTGACGCCCTCTTCAGCGACATCCCGCTTGTCGGCATGTTCAGCGGCTATGTCTTTCACCCGAGCTACGTCGCCACCCGCAGCGACGGCACTGCCGCCATGCGCCTGTCCAAGCAGCCGGCATTCTGGGAGGGACGTTTCAAAATCGAGAAACTCGCCGCCATGACCGCTCGCGAGGAACTCAATCTATTCCTCTCCTTCATGATGCTCATCTTGCTAGAGCGCCGACGGGGGTAGTTCGCTCTTCAAAAACCCTTTCCAACAGATAGGTTTTCCGCCGGCATTCGCCGTGGTCGGCGCGTGGGCGGCATCAGGCGCAAGGCCTGCGCAACCTCCCGCTGCCGCGTCGGGCCGTGACGCCAATTGTGGCATTAAAGTCACCGACGGCCCTTTGACCCACAGTGGAGGAATCGCGTTGTATCCGTGCGTCGAGGGAAAGTCCCTTGCCCAAAGCTTAGGAATACAACCACCACCACCATCCATGAAATCCGTCTTCAAACCGGCGCTGCTTCTTCTTTCCGGAGCCGCCATCTTCGCATCGCCAGTAATGGCCGCGATCTCGCTGGAAGCAGGCAGCCTCGCGGTCGCGTTCTACCAGACCAACGCCGCAGGAACCGTCGTCCAGCCAAACACCTTCGTGTTCGACCTCGGCCAATCCAGCATCTTCCGTGAAAACACCATCAATGGCGTCTCAATTTCCACCGTCAACGGCGGCCTCGCCAGCAACAATATCGGCGCGCAGTTGACTGCCACCTTCGGCAGCGACTGGGCCAACTCAGGCACCGTCCGCTGGATGGTGGTCGGCGTTGTCCCTTCAACCGCTGGAATCATTAACGGTGACCCTGCACGCACCACCTATATCTCGCGCGACCGTGCCGCCCTTGCCGACAGCGCCACAGGTGTGGGCACCACGATCCCGGCCATCAGCTCCGGAAACCGAGGGTTCTTGAGCACGAAAATTGGTGCCTTCTTCAGCGGCACCGATGGCGCAACACAAACTGTCGGCGCCAACGCCGACGGTGTTCAAATCGCCACGTCAGCCATCAACAGCATCGAGGATTTCATGCCACCCACGACGACGGGCCTGTTCTTCGACCAAGGCGTCGATCCCCGGCAGACACTCGGCACCGGCCTGATCACCGACAGCACCTATGCCGAGGGCGCGCTGGACATCTATCGAGTCCTTCACACCGCCACCGGCGCCGATTTAACCTCAGGCATGTCCGCTGGCAACGCGGCAGTCGGTGCCGGCCAATTCGTCGGCACGCTGACCCTCGACGGCAGCGGCAACCTCGCCATCGGCGCGGTTCCCGAGCCTTCCAGCACGCTCCTGCTCGGAGTCCTGGGCACGCTCGGCCTCGTCCGTCGCAAGCGCACCGCCAACTAACTCTCCCAACCCGAATCCAAAAACAACCAATATCAACAGATCCTTAAATTATGAAACTTAAAACATCGCTCTTCGCCATAGCAGCCACGTCGGCTTTCGTCGGTTCCGCTTATTCGCAAACCGTCATCGACATCACCGGATCCACCGCCGGCCGCTCGGCCGTGCACTCGCAGATTCTGGCCATCCTGTCCGGCGAGACCCTCGCTTGGAACGGCGGATCTAACGCTGCCGGTGCCACCCGCGTGATTTACAAAGGCACCTATCTGGGCAGCTCGGTGATCGTCCGCACCTTCTGGTCGGGTTCCGCCGCCGGTGTCCGTGACATTTCCAACGCACCGCAGCTCAACAACTCTTACTTCGCCACCACCACTGACACCAGTGCCGGCACCACCTCCGCCGGCGTGAACATCACGTCACCCGTGCTCGCCGCTGCTTCCGCCCAGACTGTTTCGGAAATCGGGTTCTCCGACGTGTTTCAATCCTCGACGGCCTTCACTGCAAACACCCTCGTTCAGCAGGATCAAGTGGGTGTGATCCCGTTCAAGTTCTTCAAGAACGAAGGTGCTTCCGCTGCGCTAACGAACATGACTCCCGGTGCCTTCCGCTTCCTTTACGGCAGCCTCGGTGAAGCACCGCTCTCCTTATTCTCAGGAAATGCGGCTGATGCGGGCACCACGGTTTTTGCCACGGGGCGCGACGAGTTCTCCGGAACACGGATCACCACCCTTGCCGAAACAGGAAGCGGCGTGTTCGCCCAGCTTAACCAATACATCGGCACGGTGACTTCCAATGTCGCCACGATTACCTTCGCGGGCAACGGCGGATCCTCCAGCGGCAGTGGCGTTTCCACGCTGCTGGGCGGGACCTATGCCGGCGGCGCAATCGTGGGCTACCTCGGAGCGTCCGACTGGGCGACCGCTGTCTCCGGTGGTGCCACCGAAATGGCTTTCAACGGCGTTACGCTGGGCACGAACAGCGATTTGATCCGGAATGGCGCATACACCTTCTGGGGCTACCTCCAACAGTCCAGCATGACCCTCACCGGTGCCACCGCGACCTTCTACAACGACCTCAAGACCAACCTGCTTGCGGCTCCGGGAACCGGTCTCATCCTTAAAAGCACGATGAATGTCGAGCGTGCCGCTGACGGCGCGCCGATCTCCCCGCTCTAATCGGAACGGATCGCGTTTCTGACCGGTCGCCCCAGTCCTCCGGCCTCCCTCATACCGGCGCGGGTCCCATCCCCGCGCCGGTTTTTGTTTTCATGAATCATTTGCAAAAATCCCCGTGAGAAAACTTCCCAACAATCCATGCGTCCAGTGCGTCGCGCTTCTCGCCGCCGCAGCCGTGTTGGCGGTTCTGAAATCACCGGTTGCTCAAGAATCTGCCCTCACGCGGGCATCCGGCGCTCCACGCAAGTCATCCCAATTTCCCAGCGACCTTCCGTCGGACAACCCGCGGGATTCATTCCAAGTCACCATGGCCGGCAGCAAGGAAGCAGACCGGCCCGCCCCGCGCCCGGGGATTCCCGTCCTGACAGAAACGATTCGGGCTCCGAACGAACCCAACGGCCCGACAGCCCGTTCGAATCAAAATTTCACGGAACCACCCCTCACTTCCCGGCACCGCCCGCATTCAGGTCCGGTGACGCGCGACATCGCGAGTCCACCCGCGGCGCAAGCGCCGGCGCTTGCTGTTCCAGTGGTCATGGAGGAAGCCCGCATGCCCGTCGCCGTCGCCATCCATAATTGGGATTTTTCGGAGCTAACACCCTTGGAACAAGCCGAAATCCGTGGCTTGCAGGACAGCTTCGCGGATTCCATCGCCGCCGCCCCCTCGCAGGACCCAGCCAGCCCGGAATACTTCAAATACTGGAAAAGCGCCGCCCGCCTCCATGACGAACAACTGCGCATCACCCTCGGCTGGGACCGCTATAACACCCTATCAATCCTGGCCTCCCGCAATGCGCCCACGGCCCGGTGATATGAATGTGACAGCTCCGTCACCCCGCATCGTTTGACCGGGATTGGAAATACCCGCATCAGAGTGCATCGGACTTCCCAACCCCAACATTCGTCAAAAAATAAAAAGCAAATCCATCCATGAAACCAATATTCAAAAACTCCCTTCTGGCTCTCGCGGGAATTACTATTTCCATGACATCCGCCAAGGCATCCGATGATTTCGCCGAGGGCGAAATCGGCATCGCCTTCTACCAGACAGACGCCGCGGGAGCCGTCGTCCAGCCCAACACCTACGTGGTCAATCTCGGGCCGGCCAATCTCTTCCGGGAAAACACCCAGAGCGGCGTGGCGGTCTCCGCCATCAACACCACCCTTGCCAGCAGCAATGTCGGGTCAGACCTCGTTGCCACCTTCGGAGCCGACTGGGCCGACTCCGGCACCGTCCGCTGGATGGTGGTCGGTGTCGTCTCCTCAACTTCCGCAACGGTGAGTGGCGACCCCGCCCGCACCTGCTATTTTTCCCGGAGCCGTCCATCGCTGACAACCGGACAAACCGGCGCGGGCACAACCATCGCGAGCATCTCCAGCGGCAACCGTGGTGCCATGAGCACCAAAATCCTCGAGTTCGTCGTCGGAACGAACGAAGGCATCGGTCTCGTGAATTCAAACACCTCCAGCTCCGGAATCAATCTCGCCAGCACGGTTCTGCCAATCTCCAACAGCAACACCGTCGACGAAAAGCTCCCGCCAGCCACGACCGGATTGTTTTTC
>JAYWDF010000257.1:0-6489 GCA_043779985.1 Akkermansiaceae bacterium
TGGTGGCCGTTCCAAAATGGAGCTTTGTTTCGAATGGCTGCCGCGATCACTCGCGCTTCTTAACGTCTGCACCGTCCTTCACCGTATCCGGCGGATGAAGCAGCACTTCGTCTCCGGCGTGCAGTCCGGAAATGATTTCCGTGAACCGGCCGTCGGAGTGCCCGGCATCGAGGGTCTTGAGCTTGGCCACACCGTCTTGAAAGAGGTAAGTTTTCCAGACATTGCCCTCGCGGAACAAGGCTCCGGCAGGAATGACCAGCACGTCATCGGCATGCCAGACGGCGACGCCCACTTCGACGCGAAAGCGATCACCCAAAGCCTTCGCGCTGTCCGGAACGTCGACCAGATCGCTGAGGACGATGACCCGTTGCTCCTCGACGCCGAGGGCGGAGATCTTGGTAAAAGCGGCGGGCTCCACGCGGCGCACGCGACCCTTGAGCGGTTTTTCACCCCCCCACTGCTCCACTTCCACGGCGTCGCCGGGGTGGATGGCCACGGCATCGCGCGAGAGGATCTCGGCTTCGATTTCGAGGTCGGCGGGGTTGCCGACTTCGAGGAGGGGAGTTCCCGGGGCGACGACCATTTCGCTTTCCTGCATGACCTTAAGAACGCGGCCGGAGACCGGGGATTTTACCTCGACGAGGTTGCCAGAGGCAAGTGCCTCGGGGCGCTCCAGCGTCGCGCGGGCCTGGGCGAGCTCATAGTCGATGACTTGAAGGGAAAACTCCGCGGCACGCACTTCGGCTGCTTTCATCGAAGCATCTCCTTCCGCGCGGTCGCGGTCGGATTCCGAGACCGTGCCGGCCCGGGTGATGGCGCGGAAGCGGTCGCGGTCGGCGGTGGCGGTTTTCAACGCTGTGCGTTTGGCATCGAGCGACTCAGCCGCTTGCTTGAGTGAGGCCTCGTGCATGGAAAGCACGGCCTCGGCCTGGGCACGGGCGCGGGGATCCAGCAATGGCGGGGCAACCGGCTCGATGGCGGTTAGGACCGTCTCGCCCGCTTTGACGTCATCGCCGGGCTTGAGCGGGACGCGGCGCATTTTCCCGGCCACTGGAGCGGCGACGACATAGCGATTCCTCACACGAGTCTTGCCCTCTTCCGACACGCGGACGGTCAAAGGTCCACGGGTGGCAGCACCGGTCTCGATCACGATCGGCTTGGGTCGCAGCCCCCACACAATCAGGGCGAGGAGGAAAAGCCCGCCGACCCAGGGTGAAAACCGGCGGATGAGGTGTTTCCCGCCCGGGCTGCGCTTGGTGTCCCAAGGCGCATTGCCAGCGTTGGTATCAGATTGCGGCGTAGCCATGGGTGCGTGCAGACGGTGATAAGCGAGCTAGCCGCTACTTTCAAGGAACCAACGAAGAAGACTGGTCGATTCCAGGTAGGTCGCCATCCGCCTAACGAGGGACTCCACACCGAAGCACGAAGAATGCGGGGTTCAAATGACCGAGCGGGCCGCGCAATGGATCGATTTCCTCCGCCGGCCCGTGAAATTCGAGGCGGGTGAGATCCGTGACCGTCAACATTTCCCCCAGGATGTCACCGATGTTATCCAAGTGGTGCAGCACCCCGGCGGCACCGGCATAGCCTTCCCGGCAGAACACCGTATCATCAAGCACGGTGAATTCGTAGAACAAGCACGTCGTCTCGCTGCGAGTCTTTGCGACGAATTTCTCCATCACGGCCTGCACCTCCTTCTCCTTGCCCGGATGGATTTTGAAGTATGGGTGAATGGTGACGAGGTTGGTGGGGAGGCTCATAAGGGTTAGTCGGACAGGGGGAAAAATCGTGCTGAAATGGCGTTCTGCAAGGGACTATCGACGGGATCCGGCCAGCGGATTTAGCGGGATTCTTTTTGTAAGCTTTGCAAACGGTCGGTGATGGCGCTCGGAAGGCCGGCTTGCGTGGCCCAGGCGCTCGCAGCGGAGGCATCCCGTCGTCCCCACGAGTTCAGCAGATGGGTGATGGAGTCGTTGCGTTTTTTCAAATCCGTGATTTTCCCGGCCATGGCGAGGGCGTCCTGTGGCTGAAATTCTACCAGAGTCCCCGCCGCCACGCTTCGCAGGTGGTCGGTCGCGGCATTTTGTCCCTGGGTCTCGACCCAACCGCTCAGGCTCTCCGGGGCGATGATCGTCCACGTCCTCACGCTGTCGTCCATGGCTTGCCGCTGTTCGGGTGAATCGGGCAGCGCGAGCGTCCAAGCCACAGCTTTTTCCGGCTCCGATCCCGCCCATGTGGCCGCGATGGCGGGGATCGCTTGGCTGCGGGTCTCACCTTCAGGAAACTGCGCCGCCCAATCCGCGGCGACCTTCGGATCGCTGCTGGCCCAAAGCGAAAGCAGGGTCGCGGCCGATGTCGTCTGGACATCTCCCTTGAGGGTCATCACCCACTGCGATGCCGCTAACGGATCCTGCGCTCCCCACGCGCCGATCAGCGCCTCCGCGAGGTCTCCGGCTTTGGGATCGCCCATCTTGGAATCCACCCAGCGAGCGGCGTCCGTCGGCGACTGCGCGCTCCATTCAGAGACGAGAACTCCCAGTGCCGCATCCCGCCTTTCGACATTGGAAAACGAGTCTATCCATTTCAGAGTCGCCTGCGGGTCCTGCTCCACCCACGCCTTGATCACGAGAGTCGTCGCGCCGGATGAAAGCACCCCGTTGGGCAAGCCCGAAACCCAAGCCGCAGCGGCCGCGGGATCCATGGCTGCCCATTCGCGGGCGATCGATCCAAAGGCTTCCCCGGCGAGCGGTCCCGTCAAGTGCTCGGTGGCCCACTTGGCAGCAGCCTCGGGTTGCTTCGAGACCCACCCCCCGCACGCGGCGTCGAAGGCCTCTTGCTTGAGAAATCCGGCCGGCAAAGTCGCCGCCATCTCAAGCGCCGCCGCCGGATCCTGCCTGCCCCACTCCCGCATCAGACCGCGGAGAAACGCCGCGCGCTCACTGAAATTCTCGATCTCCAGCGACTGGCGCCACGCTTCCCGCGGATCTTTGCTCGCGAGCAGCCGGGCGTTTTCCTCGATCCTCTCCTTGCCGCGGAGATTCGTGCCTGAGGTGGATGGAGATCCAAGCGCGCGCGACGCAAGGGCGCGTCTGCCTGCATCATGCACGCTGCCAGCGGCCGGCTTACCGGCAGTTTGCAGCACCCATCCGGCATGGGTAAGTCCCCCGCCGAGGAGCAAGCCAAGCAAGAGCGTGGCGAACGGATTTCGCAATTCGACTTTCATGAGTGAGATACTAATAGAAAACCGGGGCTCCTGCGATGCAAGAACCCCGGTGAATGAAGGCTATCTAATCACTTGATTCAGAGCGCATGAGCGCGTCTATTTTCAAGTTGAAGCGACGGCTTCGGTGTCATCAATGCCGTCGGAGTCATCGTCCGTATCGACATCATCTGCGAGCCCATCACCATCGTCGTCGCTGTCTTTCGCACGGATGAGGCCATCGCCATCCGCATCATCATCGCTTGGGTCCAAGATCCCGTCGCCGTCGATGTCGTCTTCGGCTAGATCACCGTCTTCGAGTCCGTCACCGTCGATGTCGAGCTCGTTCTTGTCGTCGTCTGCGAGTTCGTCGCCGTCGATGTCTTTCTCCTTGGCTGAGTCATCCGCAAGACCGTCGCCATCGATGTCGAGCTCCGCGACGTCGTCGTCGTCCAAGCCATCGCCGTCGATGTCGAGCTCCTCGATGTCGGTATCTGCAAGGCCATCACCATCGATGTCCAATTCTTTTTTGGAGTTATCCTCAAGGCCATCCCCATCGATGTCCTTTTCATCAATGCTATCGTCGGCCAGTCCGTCGCCGTCGATGTCGAGCTCCTCGGAATCGTCGTCTGCGAGACCATCGCCATCGATGTCCGCCTCGTCTGCGGAGTCGTCATCAAGGCCATCCCCGTCGATATCGGCTTCACTTGACGAGTCGTCCTTGCGACCGTCGCCATCGATATCAAGTTCGTCCGCTGCGTTGTCGAGCTTGCCGTCGCCATCGATGTCGAGTTCTGCGTCGCTGTCATCAAAGCGGCCATCACCGTCGATGTCCGCTTCGCTGTCGGAATCATCGAGAATGCCGTCGCCGTCGATGTCCTTTTCCGCTTTGGAATCGTCAGCCTTGCCGTCACCGTCGATGTCCAGTTCCGCATCGGCATCATCCGCCAAGCCGTCGTCGTCAATATCCAGTTCCGCAGGGTCGTTGTTGAGCAAATGATCGCCGACATAAGTGCCCGCAAGCGGACCACTCCGGACGATGCCTCCATCAACATTCGGGTCGTTTCCATTGCGCAGACCATCGCCGTCCACGTCGGGATCGATTGCGTTAGCGATGCCATCGCCGTCCAGGTCGGCTACAACCGTGACTGCTGCGGCAGGCAGGCTGAGCGATGCCGCCAAGGCCGCTGAAAGGACCATGCCTTTGAATGTGAGTGACTTGCTGATGTTTTTCGATTTCATGCGTTCTAAAAATGTGTGAGTATTGGTTTTTGGCAATTACATTGCAAGACGGCCCGAAGGGCTACAAAATCGGGGATGGGCGTCGATCCTCAAATCAAAAATCCGGCAGATTGGATCAATCGTCACCGTGTCCGCCGTGGTTGCCATTGTCTGAATCTTTGACGTCACTTGTGCCATCGCCGTCGTCGTCGTCGTCCACTTCATTGTCGTGACCATCACCATCCATGTCATTATCCACGCCATTGTCTTCTCCATCGCCGTCCACGTCATGCTCGGCGCTGTCTTCATCGAGTAAACCGTCTCCATCGATGTCGTGTTCTGCAGGCGACTCATCAAGCAACTCGTCACCGTCGATGTCCAGCTCGTCGGTGGAGTCATCGTCGAGACCGTCGCCGTCAATGTCGGCTTCGTCGGAGTCATCGTCAAGCGAGCCGTCGCCGTCGATGTCTACCTCATCCGAGTCATCGTCCGTCAAGCCGTCGCCGTCGATGTCCTTCTCATTCTTTGCATTATCCAGGCGGCCGTCGCCATCGATGTCGACTTCGCTGTCCGAGTCATCGGCGCGACCGTCACCGTCGATGTCGGTCTCGTCGGCGGAATCGTCTTTCAAACCGTCGCCGTCGATGTCGAGTTCCACGTCGGAGTCGTCCTTCAAGCCGTCAGCGTCGATGTCCTTTTCGCTGGGGCTGTCATTTTCCAGGCGGTCACCCACATATTTGCCTTGGAACGGACCGCTGACCGCGATTCCGCCGTCGACGTTCCGGTCTTGGCCGTTGAGGATTCCATCGCCATCGACATCGGGGTCGACGAGATTGGCGACGCCATCACCATCGAGATCGGCGATTTTGGATTTAGCCTCGCTCACACTGAAGGTGGCAAGCAGCGCAGCGGTGATCAAAGCGCCTTGAAAAGGCAGGGACTTGTGGCGAATGGTGGGTTTCATGATTTGATGGTTGTGTAAGTGAAAATGAACAGGTGTGGATGACGCTGTCATGAAAAGGCTGTCCCTTTGGGAAGCCGAGACGTTTAGGGTAACTGAACTGTAAGAATTGTCATCCCAAAAAATCGCCTGGACTGAAATTCTCGTTCGATGGGCTGGGGTTCTCCCGGTTCGAGCCGCTTGAAACGGGCGTAGCGGACGAGCACGAGTGGCTCATTCCGGGGGCGACAGGCAACGCGGGGGGAGGCGTGCCCGGAAGGTCTCAAATACGGTGCTTGGGGCGGACCGATTTAGATAAAATCATCGGGGAAGAAATCATTTTACGGACAAATTGATGAAATCGAATCCGTCTCGATGGCTTGAAATCAATGATTCCGCTAAAATCCGCACCCCTTCTGCGGACGCTTGAACGATGCAGCTGCATCTCCGTGAGCACGGGAGACCGCTTTTTTCAGCGGACGCGGGTTTGATTGGATCGCACGAGGGTCCGGTAGGCAGTTTCAACCAACGTCGGCCGTCGACGCGTCGCTCGATTTTTGTCAGCGCGCCGCCACAAGATCATACCCGCGCCAGTCGCCGATGGTGATGTCGGCGAACTCGCCAACGGGGATGGACTCATCCACCATGACGGAGCCGTCGATTTCCGGGGCGTCCCACTGGGTTCGGGCGACGCCGGGTTGCTCGACGAGCACTCGGACGGCTTTGCCGACTTGGGCCTGGTTGGTTTCGCCGGCGATGCGTTGGAGCTCAGCCATGGCACGCGACCAGCGGCTTTTGCGGGTCATGTGATGGATGTGGCCGTCCATCTTGTTCGCACGGGTGCCTTCTTCCTTGGAATAGGAAAACACTCCGGCGCGCTCGAAGCGGAACTCGCGGATGAACTCTAACAACTCTTCGAAATCCTCCTCGGTCTCGCCGGGGAAGCCGACGATGAAGGTGGTGCGGATGCCGAGGCCGGGGATGCCGGCGCGCATGCGGCGGAGCAGGTCGCGGATATAATCGCCGCTGGTCACGCGCTTCATGGCGGTGAGCATGCGGTCGGAAATGTGTTGGAGGGGAATGTCCACATACTTGGCCACCTTGTCGCACTCGGCGATGGTGGTGATGA
>JAYWDF010000258.1:0-6489 GCA_043779985.1 Akkermansiaceae bacterium
CAGGCTCGCGGAAACGTTCCCAGCTTGGGCCCATTCCTGCCCAAGTTCGTCTCGGATGGCCCGAAAACTCTGCGTAACTCGCGGTTGCCATTTCGAAAACTGGTGTAAAGTTCGCCCTGATGAAAAAAATCACCCAGATCCTCACCGCCGTCACCACCACCCTTTTCGCCAGCAACGCGCTGGCCGAACCACTCGCCGTGGGGTCCCCGCTCCCCGTCGTCGAGCAGAAGAACCAGGACGACCACGTCGTGAAACTGGCGGAAGCAGGAGCCAAGGGCTTCACCCTCGTCTATTTCTACCCCAAGGCGGACACACCGGGCTGCACCAAACAGGCATGCAGCCTGCGCGACTCCTACGCCGCATTAACCGACAAGAACGTGAAAATCTTCGGCGTGAGCGCCGACAAGGTGGCGGCCCAGAAAGCCTTCAAGGACAAATACAAGCTTCCCTTCGATCTACTCGCCGACTCGGACGCCAAAGTCATCGACGCCTTCGGGGTGCCGAAAACTCTTGGCTTTGCCAAACGCCAGGCCTTCCTCTTCAAGGACGGCAAGCTCGTGTGGAGCGACCTTACTGCCTCAACCGAAAAGCAAGCCGAGGATGTGCTGAAATTCCTCGCCAGCCAGTAAAACCGGCGGACACGTTCCATCCGATCAAACCGATGCGGCAATCGCCTCTGCGCGTTTGCTTAAATGCGTGCGCCATTCTACTTTTGCATTGAACGCCGTCAGCAAGGGGACGGCCTAACTGAATGAATCAGATGCACGTCGGGAAACCTCCGCGACGCTGAAATACCATCCGTAAATCTGCTACCACAGTGCCACGATCACCCACGTATTGGCACACTGGGCCTCGGAAGCGTCCGCTGAATCCCCCCTCGGAATTGCAGCGTTTTAAAACCCCGGATTCCAGAGCTGGTAGCGAGTCGCAAGATTTCCTTGGCCCGATCATCTCCCAACACCAATGACCCGGGGAAGATACGCACTCGTGCGTCATGTCTTCTCGCGTCGGTTACATTCACTCGATCACCAGGGTCCTAGGCAATCTGGAGTTTGGCTCCAAGATGTGATCGAAATTCCTGAACCCAAAAAGTGGTTAGTCCGGCATCGAAGCGTGAAGCGGCGTGAGAATTCATTCGTTAGATCGACCGCAGCCGTCTCCTCACCGCCTCCAGCGCCGCCTGACTCACCGCCAACTTGAAGTCCTTGCGATTGCGGGGATGGAAAACACGAAATGCTTCCGTGGGCCCGCCTTTTTGAGCAACGGCGATCCATGCAGTGCCGACCGGCTTCTCGTCCGTGCCGCCGCCGGGACCGGCGATGCCCGTCACCGCCACCGCAATACCCCCCGCACTTGCGCGGAGCGCGCCTTCCGCCATTTCACGCGCAACCACTTCACTCACCGCGCCGTACGTTTCGATGTCCCGTGGCGAAACCCCCAGCATCCCGGACTTCGCTTCATTCGCATAGGTGACGAACCCATGGGTGAAAACCTCGCTCGCTCCGGGCACGTTGGTGATCCGGTTAGCGATGAGGCCACCGGTGCAACTCTCCGCCGTCGCAAACTTCATTCCACGCTGCTTGAGCAGTCTCACGACGGTCTTTTCCAAGGAGCTTTCGTCATCACTGATCAGATAGGAATCAAACCGATCAAGCGCGATCCGCCGACCTTCTGCCAGAGCGGGGGCATCGCCGATCAAGCGCAAGTCCACCTCTCCTATGTGCGCGCAGTATCCGTATTCCAAACCTGCCACCGCCGCTAACTGCGCATCGATTCCCTGGTGGAAATCACTCTCGCCAATTCCGGTAAATTTCAACACCAGGGCTTGATGAAGTTCCTCGACTCCTGCCAGGGCGCGCAAGCGGGGCATCACCTCGGCATGGTACATCGGATAGAGCTCGCGCGGCGGTCCGGGCAACAAAAACACCGCGCAATTCGACTGCCCGTTGATCCGCGGCGGAACGTAGATGCCCGGCGCGGTGCCATTCGCATTCGGCAGGATATCCGCACCGACGGGACAAAGCGCCTGTTTGAGATTCGCATCCACCATCGGCTTTCCCCGCAGGGCGAAAAAGCCCTCCAGCGAACGCAGCGCCGATTCGTCGGTGATCAACTCCAGCCCGAGAACCTCAGCGGTGATTTCGCGAGTCAGATCGTCACTGGTTGGCCCAAGGCCGCCAGTCACGATCACGGCATCCGCCCGACCCAGCGCTTCTAGCAATGACTCGCGGATCGCCTCGCCGTCCGGCACCGTCGTTTGCCGGGAAATCCGCAGCCCGAGCTTGAACAACTCACGGCCAAACCAGGCGGCATGGGTATTGAGAGTATTTCCCAGCAGCAGCTCGGTTCCGGTGTTGATGATTTCAATTTGCACAGCGGGACTTTGCGACATCCCGGCAACGCTTCAAGGCCTGATATTCCAGCGCTGAATCCGGTTGGCAATCCCCCACAACACGGCTGGCACCCCCAAGTTCAGGCCGAATGCCCAACCCGGCGACTCATGCCCGGCCCTGCCGATCGCAGCAAACACAAAACCCATCGGCAGACTCCCGCAGATCAAAGCGACCACAAAGCGCTTGAATGGCATCCGCACCAAGCCCGCCGTGCATGCGACGACCTCGGGAAGAATGGGCAGCGTTTTCGACAATGCGACCACCCAGCCACCACCGCTTGTGAACAGTTGCTGGCCCCTTTCATAGTCACGCTCGCCCAGCCAGCGCCGCGCGAACCTCGCGCCGAACAACCGCCCCGCACCATAGCCTAGCAGACCGGAGGCCGTCAGCCCCAGCGCCGCAATCGTTCCGCCCAGGAGTGTTCCATAAATGTAGCCGAGCGCCGAGATCACGATGGTGCTGGGGACGGGCAAGGCGAGATCCACCACCAATAGAAAAATCCCCGCCGCCCACGCCCACGGCCCGGCACTTTCGAGCCATTTCACACTGCCCGCCATGGTGAACTGATCGTCCCACCGACCGCCCCAGATCAACCAAGTGCCCAACACAAGGGCGGCAAGCACCACAAACCACAAAGCCAATCGCATGTTCGGAGCATGGGTAAATTTCTCCTCAGTCCAAGAAAAAGCATCGCCCCGGCGAACCCGGGCGATGCGGAGAATTTTCCACCGTCCCAACAATCATTTCACTTCGGCGGGCACGGCGGTGGCGGGAGTGCTCTTGTCCTTCTCAAGTTGTTGCTTGAGTTGATCGATATCCGCTGCCATCGGGCTATCAGGAGCAAAGGCCTTGGCCTCGTCCACGGCTTTGATCGCGTCATCCCAACGCTTCAACTGTGCAAGAACCTGCGCCCGGGTCACCATCATCTTCTGGGTGATCTCACGACCGAAGCCACCCCCCTTTAGCGATTTTTCGAGGAAAGCCAGCGCCCCGTCAAAGTCGTCCTTTTTTACCCATTCCATAAACTCGGCTTCAAAGGCGGCATTGCGTGCCTTTTCCGCCTCCGCCTTGGCAAAGCCGGTTTCATCCTTGGGATCGGCGGCTTTGATTTCCGTGGCGATATCGCCATAGAATTTTCCAACCATAACATCGTCCAACCCCATGGCGGCAAGTGCCGCGACCAGAGCCTTGGCTTTCTCCACGCCTTGTGCTTTGGCCGCTGTCTGGAACGATTCATCGCGCACGGCTTTTCTGGTCCGGAGGTCATCGAGGTGTTTTACATAGGCTTCCGGTCCGCCGGCTTGGTATCCAGTGACGCCGAATGGCTTCCCATCCGCATCACACAACAGAATCGTGGGATACCCCTTGATGTCGTATAATTTGCCCAGCTCTTCGTTCTGTTTCAGCGTTTCCGCGGAAAGCTTTGTCTTGTCCTGCGGGAAATCGATCTCGACTAAAACGAACTTGTCCTTCACCCCGTTCTTGAATGCGTCGTGGCTGAAAACCTCCTTGTTCAGCTTAATGCACCATCCGCACCAGTCCGAACCGGTGAAGTCGACTAACAAGTCTCTCTTCGATTCTGCAGCTTCCTTTTTGGCGGCGGCAAAATCCGAGATCCAGCCTTCACCGCCAGCCACAGCGATTCCCGAGCAGCCTAGCGCCATGAGCGCGGCACAAGTTTTGATGAATTGTTTCATGAGAGTGGTTTTCGAGGGGTTTGCGAAACTACTCCCGCTTCCATTGAAGTCCATGGGAAATTCACTCCCACATTCACGCGTATCCCAGCCACGGCCCCAGCCAACGCTCCGCCTCCTGCAGACTGATGCCCTTGCGCCGGGCGTAGTCCTCGATCTGGTCCTTCTGCAACTCGGAAATCGCGAAATAGTGACTCTCCGGATGGGAAAAATACAATCCGCACACCGCCGCACCGGGATGCATCGCGCAGCTTTCCGTCAACGTGACTCCGGTTTCGGCAGAGGCACCTAGCAGCTCGAAAAGCGGGGGTTTCTCCGTGTGATCCGGCTGTGCCGGGTAGCCCGGCGCCGGTCGAATTCCCTGATAGTTCTCGTGGATGAGTTGGTCGTGCGTCAGCTCGTCCTCGGTCTCGTATCTCCACTCGACGCGGGCCTTGTGATGCAGAAATTCCGCGAAGGCCTCGGCAAAGCGGTCGGCGATCGCCTTGACCATGATCGAGCCATAAGGGTCGATCTGCTTGTCCAGTTCCTCGGCAAATTCATGCGCCCCGTGAATCCCGACAACGAAGCCACCGATATAGTCCGGCGTAGCGGCGACCACCGGTCGCCGCGAGCCATGTTCCCCAACAAACTCCCAGTCCGCCAATCCAGCCGCCTGCGGATTCCCTAAAATATAACTCCGCTGGTTCCAATAATCCTCCGCATCCCGGACAATGTGGTCGTATGACTCCTTCTGCCACAGCGAGCCCTCCCGCCCCAACAGAATGTTGATTTCCTTCGCCGAAGCGGCCTTCATCCCCTGCAGGATTCGTGACAGCGAAAAACCTTCCCTTGGCCGGATCAGGAAATGCACATGATTCGGCATCACACACCACGGTCCAAGATCGTAGTGACTACCGTCGAAGTGAAACAACGCATCGCGAACCACGCGCGCGATGTCAGGTCGCTTCATCCAACATTCGCCATACCCCGCATGAAGCGCGGTTTCCATCCGCTCGCTGTAAACACCCTCGAGTTCGACTTTGAGTTGCGCTGAAAGCACCGCGTCTCCCGCTTCCTCAGCCTGCCGGATTTTGAGAAGCGCCTGCTGCTTTTCCTGTTGATATTCAGTGAGGACCGATTGCGGGAGCGAATCGGCAAGGCGGAAGGTGACCGCGTAGGTAGCTCCGTCTTGGTGCCAGTGTGGGAGGTGGCCGGTGTCGTTACGATTGATAGCTTTGTCGGCGTTGAGGAAAGACGGGTCCATTCGCGGCGACCGGTGATCGCCGCTACATGGCGCCACCCAATCCGCCAAAGCGACGTTGGGCTTGCCGGAGTCTTTCTTCAGCTGCTGGCGAAGACTGTGGAAGCGCATCCGTTCTTTCGTCCGCGTCTCGTCGGTCCAGACGATGATATCGTCTCCTTCGGAGTTGGCGGGGAAGAATCCATAGATGCCCTCGGCGTGGCATCGATCCTCCGCGATGATGCGGTCCACCCAGGCGAGCGCATCCTGATAGAGCTTGCCGGCTTCCACCGCGCCCTCGACATTTTTGGTTTTGAGGGTGAGGGTTTTCCGGTCCCATACGCCGCGCAGTTCCCAGGCATGGAAGAACGGCGTCCAGTCGATGAATCTGGCGAGCTCGCGCAGGGACGGGCTTTTGATCGTCCGCGTGCCGGTGAATGACGGCACCGGCGGTGTATAACTTGCCCAATCGATCTTCGGGCCGGCCGCGCGTGCCTCGGCGAGAGTGAGGGTTTCCTTTTTGGGTCCACCGAGGAAGTTGTCGCGAAGCTTCTGCTGCTTTTCGCGATTCTCCAATGCAAACCCTTCACGTTGGTCTTTCGAGAGCAGCGAGGTGGTGACGGGCACCGAGCGCGAGGCATCGAGCACGTGGACCACCGAGCCGGAATAATGTTGGGCAATCTTGATCGCGGTGTGAGCGGCGGAGGTCGTAGCTCCGCCGATCAGCAGCGGCACCTTGAAACCAAGCCGCTCCATCTCCTTCGCCACGTGGACCATTTCATCGAGCGACGGCGTGATCAATCCGGATAGACCGATGACGTCAGCACCCAGCTCGACGGCCTTGGCGAGGATTTTGTCGCACGAAACCATGACTCCCATGTCGGTGACTTCGAAGCCATTGCACGAAAGCACCACGCCCACGATGTTCTTGCCGATGTCGTGCACGTCGCCCTTGACGGTGGCGATCAGGAAGCGGCCCGCCGAACGACCACGTTCCGCGAGTTTCAGAGCCTCATCATCCGTCAGCGCGGGATTTTCCGCCATCAGTGCGGCAATGTCCCCGGCGAGATATTCCGCCTTGTCCGCCTCCATGAACGGGAACAGCCACGCGACGGCTTTCTTCATCACCCGTGCGGATTTCACCACCTGCGGCAGGAACATTTTCCCGGCGCCGAACAAG